>NZ_QAIU01000238.1:4864-20594 GCF_003061205.1 Pseudomonas sp. HMWF006 | reverse complement strand
CGACCGCCACTGCCGTGGTCGCGGCGGTACGTGCGGTGGTCAGTTCACCGGCATCGCACAGCAGCAGTGGCTGACCGGTGTGCATCGACATCAACAGTGTCCACGCTGTCACCAGTGCACCTTGCTCGCGAACGATATACGGCGAGGTTTTCACGCCGTACACACCGTCCTCGGCCAGCACGCCCAGATAATTGATGAAGTCGCCGGCACCCTGCGGGAATTCCACCAGTTGCTGCGCCGGTTGCACGGCATGGCCGGCGGCAAGATCGCGGAACAGCTTGCGCAGGATCTGCGGCACATCAATGCGCGCCAGCAGCGCACGAGCCTCGGCTTGGTCAATCACGTAGGGCTTACTGGACATGTCAGGCTCCGCGGTCTAGGTGTAAACTAATTTGTCTATTATGGACTTTTAGTTTTCTCTCGCAAGCGCCTGATGAACTGCCGGGCGAAAAAAAAGCGCAGTCCGTTGCCGGCTGCGCTTCTTTTAATGACGTCGCTTACTGCGGACGCTTGCGCTCAACCGCACGCAGCAGATGCGTCGGTGGCGTTTCACAGCTGATCTTGCGGCCCAGCTTCTCTTCGATGGACGGCAACTGGTAGGAGTCGTCTTCACCGGCGAAACTGATCGACACCCCGTCGGCACCCGCGCGACCGGTACGGCCGATGCGGTGCACGTAGTCGTCCGGCACTTCCGGCAGGGTGAAGTTGATCACGTGGCTGATGCCGTCGATGTGGATGCCGCGACCGGCGACATCGGTGGCCACCAGTACGCGGATCTTGCCTTCGCGGAAGCCTTCCAGGGTCTTGATGCGCTTGTGTTGCGGCACGTCGCCGGACAGTTGCGCGGCGTTGATGCCGTCACGCACCAGGCGTTCTTCGATACGGCGCACTTCGTCCTTGCGGTTGGCAAACACGATCACCCGCTCCCAGCCGTTGTCGTTGACCAGGTTGTAGAGCAGTTTGTATTTGTCGGCACCGGCTACCGCGTAAATGTGCTGCTCGACGTTTTCGTTGGCCACGTTGGTGACTTCGATTTCGACGATCGCAGGGTCGGTGGTCCATTGCTTCGCCAGGTTCATCACGTCTTCGGTGAAGGTCGCGGAGAACAGCAGGGTCTGGCGTTCGCTTTTCGGTGGGGTCTGGCGAATGATCTGCCGCACTTGCGGGATGAAGCCCATGTCGAGCATGCGGTCGGCTTCGTCCAGCACCATCACTTCGACCATGTCCAGGTGCACGTCGCCACGCTGGTTGAAGTCGAGCAGACGGCCCGGGGTAGCGACGAGGATGTCGCAGTGCCGCGCTTCGAGGTGTTTGAGCTGCTTGTCGAAATCCATACCGCCCACGAACGTCATCACGTTGAGGCCGGTGTACTTGGTCAGGTCGGCGGCGTCCTTGGCGATCTGCACCACCAGCTCACGGGTCGGCGCGATGATCAGCGCACGGGGTTCACCCATGTAGCGTTCTTTCGGCGGCGGTGTCTGCAACAGCTGAGTGATGATCGAGATCAGGAATGCGGCGGTCTTGCCGGTACCGGTCTGCGCCCGACCGATGGCGTCTTTGCCGGCGAGGGTAAAACCCAGCACCTGCGCCTGGATCGGCGTGCAATACGGAAACCCCAGGTCCTGGATGGCGTGCATCAGTTCTGGAGCGAGTTTGAAATCGTGAAAGCGGGTTTTGCCTTCCTGGGGCTCGACGGCGAAATCTTCGAGTTTCCAGGGAATGACCGGTGCCTTGGGCTTCGGTTCGCGGCGCGGCCTGGCCGGTTTCGGTGCTTCGGCGCGCACAGGTGCGGCGGCGATAGCAGGTTGCGGCTCGGACTCGGGTGTCGCTACCGGAGCCGGACGTTCAGCCTTGGGCGCATCGCTGCGGGGGCCGGGGGCGTGCGACGGCGCACTGGGAACTGGCGCGAGCTGCTCAGCCTCGCTTTTACCGAACATTTTCTTGAGTGCTTCGAGCACGGTCATCTCATCAATTGATTAAGGAATGTACGCCGGCCAGTGTAATGCAAGAAACGGGCGCGGCGTAGTGGGATGATCAAAGCGGTCCGCCAAGCGGCCGAATCAGCGCAGGCGCTCGCTCAGCCAGATGCCGATATCGCGAATTTCTTCGGGTAACACTTCGTGCTCCATTGGGTATTCCTGCCATGTCACGGTGACACCATGCTTCACCAAATGCTCATAGGCACTGCGCCCCATCGAGTTCTGCACCACGTTATCGAACTGGCCGTGCAGGCACAGAGCGGGAATGCGCTGCTGACTGGCGGAAAACTCCATCTCGTCGGTAAAGGTCGGGGCATACGTGGAGAGGGCAAGGACGCCACCCAACGGGCCTTCCCATTTCCTGAAAGCGGTGTGCAGCACTACGGCGCCACCCTGGGAAAAACCGGCAAGGAAAATCCGCGAGGCGTCTATTCCGCTAGCTCGCTGCACGTCGATCAGTTTGACGATGCGATCTGACGATTCTTCCAGTTGCTCGCGGTCAATCGCCCGCGCCGGGCTCATGGCCTTTATGTCGTACCAGCTCGGCATTGCATAGCCGCCATTGATGGTGACGGGCAGGGTTGGCGCCTGCGGCAGGACGAAGCGAGTGCTCAGCAAGGTTTCCTGCAGGGCTTCGGCCACTGGCAGGAAGTCGTAGCGATCAGCGCCGAGGCCGTGCAGCCAGATAACGCAGGCGTCTGCGGGCTTGACGGGTTCAAGAATAAGGGGCTCGGTCATGGCTGCTCCAATAGTGTGCGGGCGCGCTCATTGAGTGCGTGATTTGCGTGCGCGCCCGGTCGATCCGTTAAGAAGATGTCGCAAGGCTACAAGTTTTGCTATTGACCTGTCGCGCAATCGCTTAAGCAAGCGGTGTGGTACGGGCTTTGCTTTGGAGGACTCTGTACGAAGCGTCCTGCGCGCGGCGGTAACACTATCAGTGTACGACTTGCGACGGGATTGCAACGAATCCGGTGATGGATGTTCGCCAATGGCCACTACGGGCTTAGCGAACGTGAAAGGGCTACAGCCCGTTCGGCCGATTGGTGAGAAGTGAGTTGTCCATGATGTGGATTTTCTCCTACTAGACTCATAGCGAAGGTCTTACGTCGGTTGACCCCAAAAAAAGCCAACACGGGTCAACAACGCCTCAAAAGGGTGCGACTGGACTCAAGCTCCGACACAACAAGAGCAAAACTGGAGGTTTGAATGAAGATGTTGAAATCCACTCTGGCGATCGTGACTGCAGCAACAGTGCTCGGCGTCAGCGGGTTCGCTCAGGCGGGTGCAACCCTGGATGCCGTGCAGAAGAAAGGTTTCGTGCAGTGTGGCGTGAGCGACGGTCTGCCGGGCTTCTCGGTTCCGGACGCAACCGGCAAGATCCTCGGCATCGACGCTGACGTCTGCCGTGCCGTTGCCGCTGCGGTATTCGGCGACGCGACCAAGGTCAAGTTCAGTCAGTTGAACGCCAAGGAGCGCTTCACCGCGCTGCAATCGGGCGAGATCGACATCCTGTCGCGCAACACCACCATGACCAGCTCGCGTGACGCAGGCATGGGCCTGAAATTCCCGGGCTTCATCACCTACTACGATGGCATCGGCTTCCTGGTAAACAACAAGCTGGGCGTGAAGAGTGCCAAGGAACTGGACGGTGCAACCATCTGCATCCAGGCCGGTACCACCACCGAGCTGAACGTTTCCGACTACTTCCGTGGCAACGGTCTGAAATACACCCCGATCACCTTCGACACCTCCGATGAAAGCGCCAAGTCGCTGGAATCCGGTCGTTGCGACGTGCTGACCTCGGACAAATCCCAACTCTTCGCCCAGCGTTCCAAGCTGGCGTCGCCGAAGGACTACGTGGTTCTGCCGGAAACCATTTCCAAAGAACCGCTGGGCCCGGTCGTGCGTAACGGCGACGACGAGTGGCTGGCCATCGTGCGCTGGGTTGGCTACGCGCTGCTCAACGCTGAAGAAGCCGGCATCACTTCGAAGAACGTCGAAGCCGAAGCCAAGTCGACCAAGAACCCGGACGTCGCGCGGATGCTCGGCGCTGACGGTGAATACGGTAAAGACCTGAAGCTGCCGAAAGACTGGGTTGTGCAGATCGTCAAGCAAGTCGGCAACTACGGTGAAATCTTCGAGAAAAACCTCGGCAAGAGCACGCCGCTGGAAATCGACCGTGGCCTGAACGCCCTGTGGAACAACGGCGGCATTCAGTACGCACCACCAGTGCGCTAATGGTTCTATCGCCCGGCGGGCCAACCGCCGGGTGATGTTCTTGTTCCATTTCTTCCGGGGCACTTCATGCAAAATTCAATCGGCGCACCAAAGCAGAGGCTCAGCCTCAGCGATCCACGAGTGCGTGCGTGGCTCTTCCAGATCATCACCGTTGTAGCGGTGGTCTCGCTGGGCTGGTACCTGTTCGACAACACGCAAACCAACCTTCAGCACCGGGGCATTACCTCCGGTTTCGGCTTTCTGGAGCGCAGTGCCGGGTTCGGCATCGCTCAACACCTGATCGACTACACCGAAGCGGACAGTTATGCCCGGGTGTTTGTCATCGGTCTGCTCAACACGTTGCTGGTGACCGTGATCGGCGTGATCCTGGCGACGATCCTCGGGTTCATCATTGGTGTGGCGCGGCTGTCGCAGAACTGGATCATCAGCAAACTGGCGACCGTGTATGTGGAAGTGTTCCGCAACATTCCGCCGCTGCTGCAAATCCTGTTCTGGTATTTCGCGGTGTTCCTGACCATGCCGGGGCCGCGCAACAGTCACAACTTCGGCGACACCTTCTTCGTCAGCAGCCGTGGCCTGAACATACCGGCCGCACTGGCAGCCGACGGCTTCTGGGCGTTCGTGATCAGCATCGTCGTGGCCATCATCGCCACGGTCCTGATGTGCCGCTGGGCCAACAAACGCTTCGAAGAAACCGGCGTGCCGTTCCACAAGTTCTGGACGGGGCTGGCGATCATGCTGGTGATCCCGGCCTTGTGCGCGCTGATCTTCGGCGCCCCGCTGCACTGGGAGATGCCGAAGCTGCAAGGCTTCAACTTCGTCGGTGGCTGGGTGCTGATCCCGGAATTGCTCGCCCTGACGCTGGCCCTGACCGTGTACACCGCGGCGTTCATCGCCGAGATCGTGCGCTCCGGGATCAAGTCGGTCAGCCACGGCCAGACCGAAGCGGCACGCTCCCTCGGCCTGCGCAACGGTCCGACCCTGCGCAAGGTGATCATCCCGCAAGCCCTGCGCGTGATCATTCCGCCACTGACCAGCCAATACCTGAACCTGGCGAAAAACTCGTCCCTGGCGGCCGGTATCGGTTACCCGGAAATGGTTTCGCTGTTCGCCGGCACCGTGCTCAACCAGACCGGTCAGGCGATTGAGGTGATTGCCATCACCATGAGCGTTTACCTGGCGATCAGTATCAGCATTTCCCTGCTGATGAACTGGTACAACAAGCGCATTGCGCTGATCGAGCGGTAAGGAAAAGCGCATGAGTACTCATACTTTCAAACCCGACATGCCCCCACCGAGTAGCAGCATTGGTGTGGTGGCATGGATGCGCGCGAACATGTTCTCCAGCTGGCTCAACACCCTGCTGACGCTGTTCGCGTTCTACCTGATCTATCTGGTGGTTCCTCCGATTCTCAGTTGGGCGATTCTCGATGCCAACTGGGTCGGCACCACTCGCGCCGATTGCACCAAGGACGGCGCCTGCTGGGTGTTCATTCAGCAGCGTTTTGGTCAGTTCATGTACGGCTACTACCCGCCGGAACTGCGCTGGCGCGTGGACCTGACCGTGTGGCTGGCGGTGATCGGCGTGGCGCCACTGTTCATCTCGCGCTTCCCGCGTAAAGCGGTGTACGGACTGAGCTTCCTGGTGCTGTACCCGATCATTGCCTACATCCTGCTGCACGGCGGTTTCGGTCTGAGCAATGTGGCGACCAGCCAGTGGGGCGGTTTGATGCTGACCCTGGTGATCGCCACGGTCGGTATCGCCGGGGCCTTGCCACTGGGGATTGTGCTGGCGCTGGGGCGTCGTTCGAACATGCCGGCGATTCGTGTGGTCTGCGTGACCTTCATCGAATTCTGGCGCGGCGTGCCGTTGATCACGGTGCTGTTCATGTCCTCGGTGATGCTGCCGCTGTTCCTGCCCGAAGGCATGAACTTCGACAAACTGCTGCGGGCGCTGATCGGCGTGATTCTGTTCCAGTCGGCCTATGTGGCCGAGGTGGTGCGCGGCGGTCTGCAAGCGATCCCGAAAGGTCAGTACGAAGCGGCTGCGGCGATGGGCCTCGGCTACTGGCGTGCGATGGGCCTGGTGATTCTGCCGCAAGCCCTGAAGCTGGTGATTCCCGGCATCGTCAACACCTTCATTGCGCTGTTCAAGGACACCAGTCTGGTGATCATCATCGGCCTGTTTGACCTGCTCAACAGCGTCAAGCAAGCCGCTGCCGATCCGAAATGGCTGGGCATGGCCACCGAAGGCTACGTGTTCGCCGCCCTGGTGTTCTGGATTTTCTGTTTTGGTATGTCGCGCTATTCCATGCATCTGGAACGCAAGCTCGACACTGGCCACAAGCGTTAGGAGTTCTGTAAATGAGTGAAGCAATCAAAAAGCCTGTAGGTCCTGAAGGCATTATTCAGATGCAGGGCGTCAACAAGTGGTACGGCCAGTTCCACGTGCTGAAAGACATCAACCTCAACGTCAAACAGGGCGAGCGTATCGTCCTGTGCGGCCCATCGGGTTCCGGCAAGTCGACCACCATTCGCTGCCTCAATCGTCTGGAAGAACACCAGCAGGGCCGCATCGTCGTCGACGGCGTGGAACTGACCAACGACCTCAAGCAGATCGAAGCGATCCGCCGCGAAGTCGGCATGGTGTTCCAGCACTTCAACCTGTTCCCGCACCTGACCATTTTGCAGAACTGCACCCTGGCGCCAATGTGGGTGCGCAAGATGCCCAAGCGCAAGGCCGAGGAAATCGCCATGCATTACCTGGAGCGCGTACGCATTCCAGAGCAGGCGCACAAGTTTCCGGGGCAACTGTCCGGTGGTCAGCAACAGCGTGTGGCGATTGCCCGCGCGCTGTGCATGAAGCCGAAAATCATGCTGTTCGACGAACCGACCTCGGCGCTCGACCCGGAAATGGTGAAAGAAGTGCTCGACACCATGATCGGTCTGGCTGAAGACGGCATGACCATGCTCTGCGTGACCCACGAAATGGGCTTCGCCCGCACCGTGGCCAACCGCGTGATCTTCATGGACAAGGGCGAAATCGTTGAACAGGCGGCGCCGAATGACTTCTTCGATAATCCGCAGAATGATCGGACTAAGTTGTTCTTGAGTCAGATTTTGCATTGATGGTTTGTGCGTAAAAACAACCCGGCCTTGTGCCGGGTTTGTTTTTTTGGAGTCAGGAAGCGGTGAGGGTTTCGTGTTCCTTGTGCACGGTGTGGGTGAAACCTCGCAGGTCTGCGCCTTCAGCCAAGGTCTGGATATCGACGAGCATGTAGGGATGACGATCCAATAGACGCATCAGCAGCACCAATGCTTTGGGTGGAAGTAACTCACCGCGTTCGTAGCGAGAGAATGCGTTATGCCCGCCACCAGAGAGCAGTTGCACCGTCTCTTTCTGCGTCAGGTGCAGTTTGCGTCGAATACGTTTCATCTCGGCGCCGATCATTTGTCTGCCAGCGAGAACCAACTCGTCACCGGCATTACAATAACGCTCAGCACTATCGGTGTCGAAATCCCATTCCACTTCACCGCACTTCTGGCACTCCCAACCAGATAGATCGTCTACACGGCGCTCCATGCCTTTGACACTCAGGGTTTCTCCGCGACCCTCGAAATGCCTCATTCCCTCACGTGCACCGCAGCTGACACATTGCTGGGTTTTCATGGGTTTTTCTCCTTGAAGGAGATTACCGGTGGGCTGCCGCCGGGGCGGTAGGTCACCTTGATGTAAATCTCCTGATCTCGTGAATTGATGTGATACACGTCTTGCCAGATTCGATGATCGTCATAAGTAGTCATCGATTTGTACAACATCCGGGTTTGTAGCTCGAAAACGATCTCTAGCATTTCGCTGAGGTTGAAGCCGAGCTTCTCCGCTGATTTGACCGAAGCTTTTGTGAACGCTTTTTGACCTAACCGCCTCACCTCAGCCTTGATTACCGCCAGCTCATAATGGGGTGTGTTCTTTTCCATAAGAAACCAAAACCCTGTCCCTGAAATTACCCTTAAAGGGTAATTTTGACCAATCGAAAATGCCGCTCCATGTGTCTCCGATTGACCCTAGGTGGTTGCCGTCCTACATGGGGCTGACTAACATGTCAGAAAATTCATCCTATGATTGGATGAAAGGGCGAATCCTATGTCAGACATTTCTCCACTTATCAAACGATCCTTGGTCGATCAGGCCCTGGATCAACTCCGCCAGCGCATCAACAGCGGTGCCTGGAAGGTCGGCGAGCGTCTGCCGACCGAGCCGGAGCTGTGTGCCGAGCTGGGCATCAGCCGCAACACCGTGCGCGAAGCCATGCGCGTGCTGGCGTTTTCCGGATTGATCGAGATTCGTCAGGGCGATGGCAGTTACTTGCGCGCCGTGGTTGATCCGCTCGACACGCTCAAAGCCTTGTCGCGCTGCTCGCTCGATCAGGCACGGGAAACCCGACATATCCTCGAAGTCGAGGCCATCGGCCTGGCGGCGTTGCGCCGTACCGACGAGGACCTCGTCGCATTACGTGAGGCGCTTGGCACCAGCGGCAGCCACTACCACGGCGATCTCGACACCTACATCGCTTGCGATCTGGTGTTCCACCGCCGTCTGGTCGACGCCGCGCACAACCCGACCCTCAGCGAGCTGTATCGCTATTTCTCCAGCATCGTCGGCGCGCAATTGCGCCAGACCCTGAACATCGTCCCGCGCCGTCAGGAAGTGTTCGACTTGCACATCGAGCTGCTCGATGCGGTCGAGCAACGCGATCCGGAACGGGCCAAAGCCTTGTCGAGGCAGTTGATCAATGAACCTTGAAACCGAGAAGTCCATGTCACGCAGTGAGATATCCACAACCCCGAAGCGCACGGCAGAACTCGAAGAGCTGCTGATCGACGCCGAGGCCGATGATGAACAAGTGCAGCAGAACCATCCGCTGGTGCGCCGGCCATGGCTGTTGCTGCTGGGCTTGATTCTGGTGGCGCTGAACCTGCGTCCGGCGCTGTCGAGCATGGCGCCGCTGCTCAGCGACGTGTCGAAAAGTCTTGGCCTGTCGGCAGCTCAGGCCGGTTTGCTGACCACGTTGCCGGTGCTCTGCCTCGGTTTGTTTGCACCGCTCGCGCCGATTCTGGCGCGCCGCTTCGGTGCCGAGCGGGTGGTGTTGGGGATTCTGCTGACGCTGGCCGGCGGCATCATTTTGCGCAGCAACTTTGGTGAGATCGGCCTGTTTGCTGGCAGTGTATTGGGCGGTGCGAGCATTGGTATTGTCGGGGTATTGCTGCCAGGCATTGTCAAACGCGACTTTGCCAGGCACGCCGGGACCATGACCGGTGTCTACACCATGGCGCTGTGTCTGGGCGCGGCGATGGCGGCGGGGTCCAGCGTGCCGTTGAGTGAGCATTTCGATCACAGTTGGGCGATGGGCCTGGGTTTCTGGGTCATTCCGGCGCTGGTTGCGGCAGTGTTCTGGTTGCCGCAAGTCGGGCAGAAACACGGTGCGCACAATGTTGCCTATCGTGTGCGCGGTCTGCTGCGTGATCCGCTGGCATGGCAGGTGACCTTGTACATGGGCCTGCAATCGTCGCTGGCCTACATCGTGTTTGGCTGGTTGCCGTCGATCCTGATCGGTCGTGGTCTGACGCCGACCCAGGCCGGTCTGGTGTTGTCCGGTTCGGTGATCATTCAACTGGCCAGCTCCCTCGCGGCACCGTGGCTGGCGACTCGCGGCAAGGATCAGCGTCTGGCGATCGTGACCGTGATGGCGCTGACCCTCGGTGGTTTGTTCGGTTGTCTGTATGCGCCGATCGACGGCCTGTGGGGCTGGGCGATTCTGCTGGGCCTGGGGCAGGGCGGTACGTTCAGCCTGGCCCTGACGTTGATCGTGCTGCGCTCGCGCGACTCCCATGTTGCGGCGAACCTGTCGAGCATGTCCCAGGGCTTCGGCTACACCCTGGCCTCGATGGGGCCGTTCGCGGTCGGCGTGGTGCATGACTGGACCGGTGGCTGGAACGCGGTGGGCTGGATTTTCGGGATCATCGGCACCGGCGCGATCATTGCCGGGCTGGGTGCGGGCCGGGCGCTGTACGTGCAAGTGCAAAGCGAAAAAATCTGACGCGTAACCCTTTTTGGGGGCCAATGATATCCAATGTGGGAGCGAGCTTGCTCGCGAAGACGGTGGTTCAGGCAAAGATCATGTTGAATGTGCCGGCCTCTTCGCGAGCAAGCTCGCTCCCACAGTTTTTGGGGCGCCTTGAAGATCGTGCGTGGTATTCGGTTTACGAATGCCGATAGTGTTTCTGCGCATTGCAGATTATGGTGCTGGCACTCTGTACCTATTTTGGAGTTTGCCCATGAGCGAAGCCCACGCCGCCCTGATCACCCGTTTCTACCAGGCCTTCCAGCGCCTCGACGCCGAAGCCATGGCCGCCTGTTACACCGATGACGTGGTGTTCAGCGACCCGGCGTTCGGCGAGTTGCGCGGGCGTGAGGCCGGCGACATGTGGCGCATGCTCACCACCCGCGCCAAAGACTTCTCGCTGACCTTCGACAATGTCCGCGCCGATGAGCGCAGCGGTGGTGCGCACTGGGTGGCGACGTATCTGTTCAGTCAGACCGGCAACGTGGTGATCAACGATATCCAGGCACGTTTCGTCTTCCGTGACGGCAAGATCTGCGAGCATCATGATCATTTCGACCTGTGGCGCTGGTCGCGCCAGGCCCTGGGTTTCAAAGGCCTGCTGCTGGGCTGGACGCCTTTGGTACGCAACGCCGTGCGTGCGCAGGCGTTGAAAGGGCTGAAGGCATTTCAGAGCAGTCGCTGATAAGATCGCGGCCTGTTTCCTACACGTCTTGATCCCGAAGTGACCAGCCCTGGCGAAAATTCTGTCGATACTGCCGAACCGGTGAGCAAATCCTGGTTCGTCTATCTCGTTCGCGCAGCCAACGGTTCGTTGTATTGCGGGATCAGTGACGACCCGGTGCGCCGTTTTGCCAAACATCAGAGCGGCAAAGGCGCACGGTTTTTCCTCTCCAGCCCGGCGATGGCACTGGTCTACACCGAGCGTTGCCGCGACAAGAGCGACGCCCTGCGCCAGGAACGGCTGATCAAAAAGCTGCGCAAGAGCGCCAAGGAATGCCTGGTCGCGTCTTATCAATCAGACTGATCAGTTCCCATCAGGCAGATCTGTAGGCTGCTAAGCAAATGCGCGCTAAGCTGCCGACTCACTATCTGAGCGGCGGAGCCGAGCATGTCCGAGTTGATTCTCCATCATTACCCGACCTCTCCATTTGCCGAGAAGGCCCGCCTTCTGCTGGGGTTCAAAGGCTTGTCCTGGCGTTCGGTGCACATCTCGCCGGTAATGCCCAAGCCAGATCTGACCGCCCTGACCGGTGGCTATCGCAAGACCCCGGTGCTGCAGATCGGTGCCGACATTTACTGCGACACTTCGCTGATCGCGCGTCGCCTGGAGCAGGAAAAAGCCCTGCCGGCGTTTTTCCCGGAAGGTCAGGAAATGACCAGCGCCAGTTTTGCAGCGTGGGCTGATTCGGTGGTCTTCCAGCATGCCGTCAGCCTGGTGTTCCAGCCGGAGTCGGTGGCGGTGCGTTTCGGCAAGTTGCCGCCGGAAGCGATCAAGGCGTTCATCGCTGATCGGGCCGGGTTGTTCAGTGGCGGCAGCGCCACCCGGTTGTCGGCCGAGCAGGCCAAGCACCAGTGGCCAACGATCATGGCGCGCCTGGAGCAGCAGTTGCAGCGCGAGCAGGGCGACTTCCTGTTCGGCGAGCCGTCGATTGCCGACTTCGCCCTGGCGCATCCCCTTTGGTTCCTCAAGGCGACGCACGTCACCGCACCGTTGGTCGATGACTATCCGGCTGTCGCGGCATGGCTCGGGCGTGTGCTGGGCTTCGGTCATGGTGCGGCAAGCGCGATGACTGCCGAGGAGGCGCTGGAAGTAGCGCGTAGCTCGACGCCGGCGGCGCTGCCGGACGAGCAGTTTGAAGACCCGAACGGGTTCAAGGCCGGGCAGCAAGTGGCGATTGCCGCCACCGATTACGGGGTGGATCCGGTGGTGGGCGAGTTGTTGTTTGCCGGGCGTGAAGAGCTGATCCTGCGCCGTGAAGACCCGCGTGGCGGTGTGGTGCATGTGCACTTCCCGCGCTTCGGCTTCCGCATCGAAGCCAAGTAACAGCGACCGACCCTGTGGCGAGCGAGCAAGCTCCCTCGCCACAGGGGTGTGCGTTACTTCAAAGCCGCCAGAATTTCATCCGGGTCGAATCCGCGAATCAATGTGCCATTCACGTCGATCAACGGAATCCCGCGTCCACCCAATGCCTCGTACGCCTTGCGCGCCTCGGCATCCTTCTCGATATCGAACTCCTTGAATGGAATCCCCTTGCTGTCGAGAAAGCGTTTGGTCTGCTTGCAGTAGCCACACCAGTCGGTGGCGTAGAGCACAACATTAGCCTGCGCCCGCGTCTGCTCCGAAACCATCTGCGACGGGTTGAACACCCGCTCGATCTTGCCCCAGTTCTGATAGACCACGACCACCAGCAGAACCAGCGCGACCTTCTTCAGCACATTGCCGAGCATCAGTTGCGGCGCTTCAATTGATCGGTGAGCGACGTTGGCAGGCCCTTGATTACCAGGGTGCCAGCCTCTTCGTCGTACTCGATCTTCGAGCCCAGCAGGTGTGCTTCAAAGCTGATCGACAGGCCTTCGGCGCGACCGGTGAAGCGGCGGAACTGGTTGAGAGTGCGTTTGTCTGCCGGAATCTCCGGCGACAGGCCGTAGTCCTTGTTGCGGATGTGGTCGTAGAAGGCTTTCGGGCGCTCTTCGTCGATCAACTCCGAGAGCTCTTCCAGGCCCATCGGCTCGCCGAGTTTGGCCTGGCTGCTGGCGTAGTCCACCAGGGTTTTGGTTTTCTCGCGGGCGGCGTCTTCCGGCAGATCTTCGCTTTCGACGAAGTCACTGAAGGCCTTGAGCAGGGTGCGGGTCTCGCCCGGGCCGTCGACGCCTTCCTGGCAGCCGATGAAGTCGCGGAAGTATTCCGAGACCTTCTTGCCGTTCTTGCCCTTGATGAACGAGATGTACTGCTTGGACTGCTTGTTGTTCTGCCACTCGGAGACGTTGATTCGCGCCGCCAGGTGCAACTGGCCGAGGTCGAGGTGGCGCGACGGGGTCACGTCCAGCTCGTCGGTCACTGCCACGCCTTCACTGTGGTGCAGCAGGGCGATGGCCAGGTAATCGGTCATGCCTTGCTGATAGTGGGCGAACAACACATGGCCACCGACCGACAGGTTCGATTCTTCCATCAGCTTTTGCAGGTGTTCGACCGCGACTTTGCTGAAGGCGGTGAAGTCCTTGCCGCCGTCCATGTATTCCTTCAGCCAGCCGCTGAACGGGAACGCGCCGGATTCCGGATGGAACAAACCCCAGGCTTTGCCCTGTTTGGCGTTATAGCTCTCGTTGAGGTCGGCGAGCATGTTCTCGATGGCTGCGGATTCGGCCAGTTCAGTGTCACGGGCGTGCAGAACTGCGGGCGTGCCGTCGGGTTTTTTGTCGATCAGGTGGACGATGCAATGACGGATCGGCATGGGCTTCTCGGCTGTTGGAAGGGAGGAGGGCAGGCTCCCCCGAAAAAGCGCCCAGTGTACCGCAACCACTGGTTTTGGCGCGGGGTGAAGGGCAAATCCGGGGCGGGCGGCGGCCCTTATGCAGTTTTTTACCGATTTAGCGCAATAAACCTGACCAAATGGGTAGCTAGAGGCGGATATTTCCCCGTCTCTGTGCTAGTTTTGCCCGGTCTTACGCGAAGTCACTGCGTTAAGCGTGCATTCAGCATTTGTCAGGTCGAACCAAACCCTGATTTCGGCATCTATAACCCCGACTCGTCGTGGTTATCGCCGAGGGTGCCAGATCCAGAAGATCGGGCTCGATGGCTGACACTGCACTCTGCAATCCATATGAATTTGATAGGGAAGGAACACTACATGGCTCTTACTAAAGACCAACTGATCGCCGACATCGCTGAAGCTATCGACGCGCCGAAAACCACCGCGCGTAACGCTCTGGACCAACTGGGCCAAATCGTTGCCGATCAGCTGGAAAACGGCGGCGAAATCACCTTGCCAGGTATCGGCAAGCTGAAAGTGACCGAGCGTCCTGCCCGCACTGGCCGTAACCCTTCGACTGGCGCTGCCATCGAAATCCCTGCCAAGAAAGTGATCAAGCTGGTTGTGGCCAAAGGCCTGACCGACGCTGTGAACAAGTAAGACGCAGCGATAAAAAAACCGTGCACCGGAGCGATCCGGGCACGGTTTTTTTGTGCCTGTGATTTGATGGCCGACTCCTGAGCACCATAAGCCATTGTGGGAGCGAGCTTGCTCGCGAAGGCAGTGTGTCAGTCAAAGTTGAATTGACTGATGCGCCGCATTCGCGAGCAAGCTCGCTCCCACAATTGATTTGTGTCCGGCGATGCAATGTTTAGCGAACCCAGCGCTCGCGGCGCCAGATCTGCTGTTCGGACTTGGTCTGGAAGGTCCAAGCCACGAAGCGGCTCTGCTTCTGGCCCTGCGACATCTCCACCACCTGGCTTTCCAGCACGCCGGCCTTTTTCAGCGCGGTCTCGATGGCAGGCAGGTTCGAGGCTTTCGACACCAGCGTGCTGAACCACAGCACCTTGTGCTGGAAGTTCGCGCTCTCGGCGATCAATTGCGTCACGAACCGTGCTTCGCCGCCTTCACACCACAGCTCGGCCGATTGACCGCCGAAGTTCAGCACCGGCAGCTTGCGTTTCGGATCAGCCTTGCCCAGTGCGCGCCACTTGCGCTCGCTGCCCTTGGTCGCTTCTTCCATCGAAGCGTGGAACGGCGGATTGCACATGGTCAGGTCAAAGCGCTCACCCGGCTCCAGCAAGCCGATCAGGATGTGCTTGCGGTTTTCCTGTTGGCGCAGCTGGATCACTTTGCTCAGATCGTTGGACTGAACGATGGCTCTGGCGGCTGCCACGGCGGTCGGGTCGATTTCCGAGCCGAGGAAGTGCCAGCGATATTCGCTGTTGCCGATCAGTGGGTACACGCAGTTGGCGCCCATGCCGATGTCCAGCACATTGACGATGGCACCGCGCGGCACCTTGCCGTCGTTCATGCTCGCCAGCAGATCTGCGAGGAAGTGCACATAATCGGCACGACCCGGCACCGGTGGGCAGAGGTAGTCCGCTGGAATGTCCCAATGCTGGATGCCATAGAACGCCTTGAGCAGCGCCCGGTTGAACACGCGCACCGCATCGGGGCTGGCGAAGTCGATGCTTTCCTTGCCGTACGGGTTGGTGATCACGAACTTCGCCAGTTCCGGCGTGGTTTTGATCAGCGCCGGGAAGTCATAGCGACCCTGATGGCGATTGCGCGGGTGCAGGCTGGCCTTTTCACGCGGCTCAACGGTCTTGGCCGGGGTCGCGGAATCAGGCTTCTTGCGCGCAGGTTTGGGTGTGCGGGGGGCGTTCATGGGCGTGGTCGATTCGGGTATGGCTGA
>NZ_QAIU01000238.1:2842-4851 GCF_003061205.1 Pseudomonas sp. HMWF006 | reverse complement strand
CATCCAGCCGCTGCGAACTCAATATCAGCAACACCACCGATCTCTGTGGGAGCGAGCTTGCTCGCGAAAGCGTCCTCTCAGTCAACATCACTTTCGCCTGACACGGCCTCTTCGCGAGCAAGCTCGCTCCCACAGGGATTGGCAGTGGATGAAGGAAAGTAGGCAATAAAAAAGGCGCGTCACCCGATCGGGTGGCGCGCCTTTTTAATGCGATTTACCAGTTACAGGCTGGAAATCCGCGCGTGTTGCTCGGCCAGTTTGCCCAAAGCCTGTTCAGCCTCGGCCAGTTTGGCGCGTTCTTTCTCGATGACTTCGGCCGGGGCCTTGTCAACGAAACCGGCGTTCGACAGCTTGCCGCCAACGCGCTGGACTTCGCCCTGCAGACGCAGGATTTCCTTGTCCAGACGCGCCAGTTCGGCGCCCTTGTCGATCAGGCCGGCCATTGGCACCAGCACTTCCATCTCGCCAACCAGTGCGGTCGCGGACAGCGGCGCTTCTTCGCCAGCCTTCAGAACGGTGATCGATTCCAGACGCGCCAGCTTCTTCAGCAGCGCTTCGTTCTCGGTCAGACGGCGCTGGTCTTCAGCGCTGACGTTCTTCAGGTAGATCGGCAGCGGCTTGCCCGGGCCGATGTTCATTTCGCCACGGATGTTACGCGTGCCGAGCATCAGGCCTTTCAGCCATTCGATGTCGTCTTCGGCGGCCGGATCGATGCGCTCTTCGTTGGCCACTGGCCACGCTTGCAGCATGATCGTCTTGCCCTGAATGCCGGCCAGCGGCGCGATGCGCTGCCAGATTTCTTCAGTGATGAACGGCATGAACGGGTGCGCCAGGCGCAGCGCGACTTCCAGGACGCGTACCAGTGTGCGACGGGTGCCGCGCTGACGTTCGACCGGCGCGTTTTCGTCCCACAGCACTGGCTTGGACAGTTCCAGGTACCAGTCGCAGTATTGGTTCCAGATGAACTCGTACAGCGCTTGCGCGGCGAGGTCGAAACGGAACTGATCCAGTTGACGGGTCACTTCGGCTTCGGTGCGTTGCAGTTGCGAGATGATCCAGCGATCCGCCAGCGACAGCTCGTAGGCTTCGCCGTTCTGGCCGCAGTCTTCGCCCTTGTCCAGAACATAACGCGCGGCGTTCCAGATCTTGTTGCAGAAGTTGCGATAGCCTTCGACGCGGCCCATGTCGAACTTGATGTCGCGACCGGTGGAAGCCAGCGAGCAGAAAGTGAAGCGCAGGGCGTCGGTGCCGTAGCTGGCGATGCCGTCGGCGAACTCGTCGCGGGTCTGCTTCTCGATCTTCTTCGCCATTTTCGGCTGCATCATGCCCGAGGTGCGTTTCTGCACCAGCGCTTCAAGCTCAATACCGTCGATGATGTCCAGCGGGTCGAGGACGTTACCCTTGGACTTGGACATCTTCTGGCCCTGACCATCACGCACCAGACCGTGTACATAGACGGTCTTGAACGGCACCTGCGGGGTGCCATCCTCGTTCTTGATCAGGTGCATGGTCAGCATGATCATCCGGGCAACCCAGAAGAAAATGATGTCGAAACCGGTCACCAGC
The DNA here is from genome assembly GCF_003061205.1 of Pseudomonas sp. HMWF006. Lineage (NCBI taxonomy): Bacteria > Pseudomonadati > Pseudomonadota > Gammaproteobacteria > Pseudomonadales > Pseudomonadaceae > Pseudomonas > Pseudomonas sp. HMWF006. Next base: position 3,285 of record NZ_QAIU01000238.1, on the reverse strand, counting down.
ACGTCGGTGGAGTGGAATTTCTTCAGGAACTCGGTCTTTTCCGGCCAGCCCAGCGTCGAGAAGGTCCACAGGCCCGAACTGAACCAGGTGTCGAGTACGTCGTTGTCCTGTTGCAGCGTAACGTCCGGGCCGAGGTTGTGCTTGGCACGCACTTCGGCTTCGTCGCGACCGACGTAGACCTTGCCCGACTCGTCGTACCAGGCCGGAATCCGGTGGCCCCACCACAGCTGACGGCTGATGCACCAGTCCTGGATGTCGCGCATCCACGAGAAGTACATGTTTTCGTACTGTTTCGGCACGAACTGGATGCGACCGTCTTCAACGGCAGCAATCGCTGGCTCGGCCAGCGGTTTGGTCGACACATACCACTGGTCGGTCAGCCACGGCTCGATGATGGTGCCGGAGCGATCGCCTTTCGGCACTTTCAGCGCGTGATCGTTGAC
>NZ_QAIU01000238.1:0-2832 GCF_003061205.1 Pseudomonas sp. HMWF006 | reverse complement strand
AACGCAGCCACGATCTGCTTGCGTGCTTCGAAACGCTCGAGACCGGCGAATTCAGCCGGGATCTTGCCGTCGATGCTGTCGTTCAGCGTGCCGTCGAGGTTGAACACCTGGGCCGCTGGCAGCACGTTGGCGTTCTTGTCGAAGATGTTCAGCAACGGCAGGTTGTGGCGCTTGCCGACTTCGTAGTCGTTGAAATCGTGAGCCGGGGTGATTTTCACGCAGCCGGTGCCGAATTCAGGGTCGCAGTAATCGTCGGCGATGATCGGGATGCGGCGGCCAAGCAGTGGCAGCTCGACAAACTTGCCGATCAGGGCTTTGTAGCGCTCATCGTTCGGGTTAACCGCGACGGCGGAGTCGCCGAGCATGGTTTCCGGGCGGGTGGTCGCGACGATCAGGAAATCGTTGCCTTCAGCGGTTTTCGCGCCGTCGGCCAGCGGGTACTTGAGGTTCCACAGGAAACCTTTCTCGTCGTGGTTTTCCACTTCGAGGTCGGAAATCGCCGTGTGCAGCTTGGTGTCCCAGTTGACCAGACGCTTGCCGCGGTAGATCAGGCCGTCCTCGTGCAGGCGCACGAAGGCCTCTTTGACCGCTTCCGAGAGACCGTCGTCCATGGTGAAGCGCTCGCGGCTCCAGTCCACGGACGAACCGAGGCGGCGGATCTGACGGCTGATGTTGCCACCGGACTGATCCTTCCACTCCCAGACTTTCTCGAGGAATTTTTCGCGGCCCAGGTCATGACGGTTCTGGCCGGTGGCTTCCAGTTGACGCTCCACCAGCATCTGCGTGGCGATACCGGCGTGGTCGGTGCCCGGCTGCCACAGGGTGTTGCGACCCTGCATGCGGCGGAAACGGATCAGGGCGTCCATGATCGCGTTGTTGAAACCGTGACCCATGTGCAGGCTGCCGGTGACGTTCGGCGGCGGGATCATGATGGTGTAGGAATCGCCCGCGCCTTGCGGTGCGAAATAGTTCTCGGACTCCCAGGTGTTGTACCAGGAAGTTTCAATGGCGTGCGGCTGGTAGGTCTTATCCATGCGCGGCGGGACCCTATTGGCATTTATTCAGGAAAAGCCGGGAAGTATAGCCGCGGGGACAGCTGCAAGCTACAAGCCACCGCAAGCTGCAAGCTGCAAGAGGAGGGTGGCAGGTACGTTTGGGCTTTAGCTTTGGCTTGCAGCTTAAAGCTTGCCGCTCGTAGCTGCGGCGAGGAGCCGCTCCATCCGCGCGTCGAGGCGGCGTTTGATTTCGGTTTCGATGTGCGGCGCGAAGTCGTCAATCACGTCTTGCATGATCAATTGCGCGGCGGCGCGCAGTTCGCTGTCCAGGTGGAGCAGGGCGTCCGGGCCTTTGGCAGCGGGCGCAGCAGGTTGTGCGGCGGGTGCAACGGGGGCGGGAGGTGGTTCGACGGCTGGCGGTTCGCTGACGACCGGGTCGAACAACATCGGAATCTGTTCCTGTTCGCCTTCATCGACCGTATCGGTCAGCAGCGGCGGTTGCAGGTTGTCATCGCCGAGCAACTGGCGGATCGATTCGAGATCGTCCAGCAGGTGCGCAGACTTTTGCAGCGGTTTTGGAGTGTCCATCGGCGTACTCAGAGTCGCTGTAAACGGTGGTCTTGCAGAGGATAGCCCTGTTCGCGGTAGAAACGGAAACTCTCCCGTGCCGCCGCGCGAATCGTCGGATCTTCCACCACCACCTCCGCCACGCGGGCGAATTTGCTGGCGAAGGCCGGGACTTTCAGGTCGAGATTGACCAGCAGGTCCTGATGTTGACCGCAGTCGTCACCCAGGCCCAATACGATCAAGCCATCAGGTTCGCTGTCCGCGGGACCGTGCGGCACGAAGCTTTCGCCCTTGAACGCCCACAGGCGCGCATCGAGATCATCACGCTGGGCAACATCGCTGCAATGCAGATAGATGCGGTGGCCCATGCGCCAGGCTTTCTCGGTGAGCTTGCAGGCAAAATCCAGGCGCGCGGACGGATCGGCGCTGGGCAGGATATAAAAGTCGACTTTGGTCATTACGGTTCCTGATGTGCGGGCGGCGCCACCGTTCAGTGACGCCGCCGCACGTCATCGGTTTCAGGCTTTGGCGCGGTCCAGCAGGTACTGGGTCAGCAGTGGAACCGGACGGCCGGTGGCGCCCTTGTCCTTGCCGCCGCTGGTCCAGGCGGTGCCGGCGATGTCCAGGTGCGCCCAGTTCAGGTTCTTGGTGAAGCGCGACAGGAAGCACGCGGCGGTGATGGTGCCGGCCTTCGGCCCGCCAATGTTGGCGATGTCGGCGAACGGGCTGTCCAGTTGCTCCTGATACTCGTCGAACAGCGGCAGTTGCCAGGCGCGGTCGTCAGCGGTTTTACCGGCGCTGAGCAGTTGCTCGATCAGTTCGTCGTTGTTGCCCAGCAGGCCGGAAGTGTGTGCACCCAGTGCCACGACGCAGGCGCCGGTCAGGGTCGCAATGTCGATCACCGCTTGCGGCTTGAAGCGCTCGGAATAGGTCAGCGCGTCGCACAGCACCAGACGGCCTTCGGCGTCGGTGTTGAGGATTTCCACGGTCTGGCCGCTCATGGTGGTGACGATGTCGCCCGGACGCGAAGCGTTGCCGCTCGGCATGTTTTCGGCGCAGGCGAGGATGCACACCAGGTTGATCGGCAGTTTCAGCTCAAGCACGGCACGCAGGGTGCCGAACACGCTGGCGGCGCCGCCCATGTCGTATTTCATCTCGTCCATGCCGGCGCCCGGCTTCAGGCTGATGCCGCCGGTGTCGAAAGTGATGCCTTTACCGACCAGTGCGTATGGCTTCTCGGACTTCTTGCCACCGTTGTACTGCATGACGA
>NZ_QAIU01000237.1:16789-23886 GCF_003061205.1 Pseudomonas sp. HMWF006 | reverse complement strand
TCGAGCGAGAGCTGTAGGGCGGATCGCAAACCGACGGAGGACAATGCCTGATACTCGCTGCGACTGATGCGGTTGTAACAGCAAGGCGCGATCGCCATTTGCTGGCAGCCGGCAGCACTGGCCAGTTGCATCAAGCGCACATGCAGATCGCCGCAGGCGTGGAGGGCGGCGGGTGTGTGGGCAGCGCTCAATACACCTGAAGCATTCGCTGCCAACACATCCTGCTCGACATGCAGCACGTGTAAATGATGGCGCTGACTCAACGCCTGACCACTGGCGACCAATGCCGGATCGTATTCAATGCAGGTCAACTGTTGGCCATCACTCAACAACCGTCGGCCCAAATGCCCCTTGCCGGAACACCAATCGAGCCAGTGCGTCGGTTGCGAGGAAAAAGACAGACGACTGGCAAACGCTTCAATCTGCTGCCACTTGCGCCCCGGTACATCGACATTCAAGCGATGCACCGCAGCTTCCAGCGCATGCCCCGGCAACTGACCGACAGCGCTAAGCTCAGCCGATATCGCTGCCAATGAAGCAAATGGCTCCGGCGCTTCGGCAAGATCAGCAGGTTGATTGTGAGCGTTTTCCGCCTCTTTCAGCGACCGTCCGCGTAGCCACAAGGCCAACTTCGGGTAGGACGCTTCCCATGGGAGCTGCAGATGAGTGAACGGACGAGGTTTCCACAGCTCCTGATGCTCAATCAAAAAAGCATCCAGCGCGGTGAAGCGGGCGAGTAACTCCTCGCCCGTCAGCACACAAGAGGAATCAACGCCCTTGACAGGCATCGACGCGCAACCATCGCTCCAGCTGTTTGAATGCCTGAACGAGAACAAACGACATCAGCAGGTAAATGACGCCTGCGGTGAAGAACATATCCACGTGGAGGTAGTTGCGGGCAATGATCGTGCGGGTAATGCCGGTGAGTTCGAGCAAGGTCACCGTGCTCGCCAGAGAACTGGCCTTCAACATCAGGATGACTTCGTTGCTGTAGGCCGGCAGGCCGATGCGCGCGGCGCGCGGCAGGACGATATAGAACAATGCCTTGGCCTTGGACATGCCCAGTGCACGCGCGGCTTCGATCTCGCCCGGCGGGATCGCTTGAATGGCGCCACGCAGGATTTCGGCGATATAGGCGGCAGTATGCAGGGTCATCGTGGCGACAGCGCACCAGAAGGGTTCTCGCAAATACGGCCACATGAAACTGTCGCGTACGGCGTCGAACTGAGCCAGGCCGTAGTACACCAGAAACAGTTGTACGAGCAACGGAGTGCCACGAAAGAAAAAGATGTAAGCGTAAGGAAATGCGCGAACAAACCAGAGCTTGGAGGAGCGCGCGATGCCCAGAGGAATCGCCAGCAACAACCCGAGAATAACGGCGATGCCCACCAGTTCGAGTGTCAGGACGGCGCCCTGAAAGAACTTCGGCAGCCACTTATAGATGACTTCCCATTCCATTACGTCGTCCTCACGAAGCCACGGGCGGCGCGTTTTTCCATGAAGTGCATGGTGGCCATCGCCAGTATGGTCAGGCCCAGATACATGACGGCTGCGACCAGATAGAAGGTGAATGGATGCTTGGCGAAGGTCACGGCGTTCTGCGCATTGCGCATGATTTCTTCCAGGCCGATGACCGACACCAGAGCGGTGTCTTTCATCAGGATCATGAACAGATTGCCCAGGCCGGGCAGGGCGATGCGCCACATCTGCGGCATGATCAACCGGGTGAAGATCCGCCATTTCGACAGGCCCAGGGCCTGACCGGCCTCACGGTGTCCTTTCGGAATGGCCAGGATGGCGCCACGAAATACCTCCGTGGCATAGGCGCCAAAGCACAGTCCGAGTGCGGTTACGCCCGCCACAAAGGGGCTTAGCGCCAGGTCTGGATTGCCAAAGTATTCGCCAATGGCGTTCATCGTCTTGACGGTGCCGAGGTAGATCAGCAGAACCCAAAGCAGTTCCGGGACGCCACGCACCAGGGTCGAATACGTGCCGCCAAGCCACTGCAGCGGCTTGTACGGGGACGTCTTGGCCAAGGCGCCGAGCAGACCGAGTACCAGTCCCAGGCACAGGGCCGTCAGCGCCAGTTTGACGGTCATCAGCGCACCGGCGGCGAGGGCCGGGCCGAATCCGTAGAGGTCGATAATCATGGATTTCTTTTCAAATCGCGGCAGGCAAGGCCGGGAGCCGGCGCCGTCGAATCACGGCGCCGGTCCCGCAGGTCAGATCAATAGATGCTGAACGGGAAGTACTTGTCGTTGATCTTCTTGTAGGTACCGTCGGCGACGATTTCCTTCAGGGCGGCGTTCAGCTTCTCACGCAGCGGATCGCCTTTACGTACAGCGATGCCGATCTTGTCGCTTTCCACGACCGGGTCGCCCTTGAACTCGTAGGCTTTGCCAGCATCGGTTTTCAGCCAGTCGTAGTTGGCGTACTTGTCGGCGAGGATGGCGTCGATACGACCGGAGGTCAGGTCGAGGTAGGCGTTTTCCTGGGTGTCATAGAGTTTGACGTTGAGATCGCTGCCGTAGTTGTCTTCCAGCCAGGTGCCGGCCAGCGTGGCGCGCTGGGTACCGATGGACTTGCCCTTCAGCGAGTCCTTGTCGGTTTTGAAGTCGACGTTTTTCGGTGCAATGAACTGCAGCTTGTTCGAGTAGTACGGGTCGGTGAAATCCACCGCGCCCTTGCGCTCGTCGGTGATCGACAGCGAGGAGATCAGGAAGTCGAACTTCTTCGCGTTCAGGGCCGGGATGATGCCGTCCCAGTCGGAAGTGACTACGGTGCACTCGACTTTCATCTTCGCGCACAGGGCGTCGCCGATGTCTTTGTCGAAGCCGACCACGTTGCCGCTGGCGTCTTTGTTGTTGAACGGCGGGTAAGCCGCTTCGATGCCCATCTTCAGGGTCTCGGCCATGGCACCGGCGCTGAACGCGAGGGTGACGGCGGCGGCCAGGAAGACCTTTTTAAAATTCTGCATGCATGTTGCTCCGTTAGCGGTTGCTGGACATGAATTGTTTGCAGCGCGCCGAAAGCGGGTTTTCGAACACCTGCTGAGGCGATCCTTGCTCTTCTATAAGGCCCTGATGAAGGAACACCACTTCGCTGGAGACCTGACGGGCGAAACCCATTTCGTGGGTCACGAGCAGCATGGTGCGGCCTTCTTCGGCCAGTGCGCGGATGACACTAAGTACTTCCTGAACCATTTCCGGGTCAAGGGCGGAGGTGGGCTCGTCGAACAGAATCACCTTCGGCTGCATCGCCAGGGTGCGGGCGATGGCCGCGCGTTGCTGCTGACCACCGGACAGCTGCGACGGATACGCGTGGCGCTTGTCGGCGATGCCGACCTTGGCCAGCAGTGCTTCGGCGACTTCGATCGCTTCGGCCTTGCTCTGGCCGAGTACGCGGCGCGGGGCTTCGATGATGTTGTCGAGCACGCTCATGTGCGGCCACAGATTAAAGTTTTGAAACACAAAACCAATCTCGGAACGCAGGCGATTGATCTGCTTGCCATCAGCGGCAACCAGTTCGCCATTCTTGGCGGGCTTGAGCTTGAGTTCTTCACCCGCCACCAGAATCTGGCCCTGGTGCGGGTTTTCCAACAGGTTGATGCAACGCAGGAACGTGGACTTGCCGGAACCGGAGGAACCGAGGATCGAGATCACATCGCCGTCGCGGGCGGTCAGCGAGATGCCTTTGAGCACCTCAAGCTGTCCGTAGCGTTTGTGCAAGTTGCGGATTTCAAGCGCGGGCGTGGCCTCAGCCATGTGCGTTCCTCATATATGTTGCGCTCCTGCTGTTGGCGGGCCTTCCTGGCGAGGCGGCCAAGCTAGCATAGCGTTTCAATGGCAGCCAACAGCGCTACGAGCGGTAAGCGGATGGCGTGTGGCAGGTTGTCGCATCGGCACAGCAGACTGTCGCCCCATCAACAACCGAACGGGTGTTTGATCGTGCAAACCTTTGGGCGTCGCGTAAAAAAAGGCGCGATGTTGCCAGCTTTGGCGGGGTGTTGGAAGCGCTATCCGGCCGAACGTTCCTCAATTGCCCTTTTATTGTGCATCCCACACTTTTTCAGTGTGTTTCTGGTGCGCTGTTTCGTTTGAAAAGTGAGTCGCAGGGTAACGCTCTGGCGGATTGCCATTAAATCCAAGGACTTGCGATGACTGTCCGGTCGCGCGCAAAGCCGCGGCACAGAAGAGTTTGAAACATTTTGGCGCAAAACTTGCGTGCAGAATAAGGAACGCCCCGTTGGTTTCTTTTTACGAGAAAGAAAATGCCAGACGGGCCGGACGCAATCGCTTTCCTTGCAAAGGTAGTTTCGATGAGCAGTACCCCAAGCTCCAATGGCCTCGAACAGGGGCTCAAACCGCGTCATGTGACCATGTTGTCGATCGCCGGTGTAATCGGCGCCGGTCTGTTCGTTGGCTCCGGCCACGCCATCGCTGCCGCCGGCCCTGCCGTGCTGTTGGCCTACGCCGCCGCCGGCACCCTGGTGGTTTTAGTGATGCGCATGCTCGGCGAAATGGCCGTTGCCTCGCCGGACACTGGCTCCTTCTCGACGTACGCCGACCGTGCCATCGGGCACTGGGCCGGTTTCACCATCGGCTGGCTGTACTGGTGGTTCTGGGTGTTGGTGATTCCACTGGAAGCCAACGCCGCCGCGACCATCCTCCATGCATGGTTCCCGGGCGTAGGTATCTGGGCGTTCGCGCTGGTCATCACCCTGCTGCTGACCATCACCAACCTGTTCAGTGTGAAGAATTACGGCGAGTTCGAATTCTGGTTTGCCCTGATCAAAGTGCTGGCGATCATCGGCTTCATCATCCTCGGTCTGGCGGCGATCTTCGGCTACTTGCCGAACAGCCAGGTCAGCGGTGTTTCGCATCTGTTCGACTCCGGCGGCTTCCTGCCTAACGGCATGGGCGCGGTACTGGGCGCGATCCTGACTACCATGTTCTCGTTCATGGGGACCGAAATCGTGACCATCGCGGCTGCGGAATCGAAGAACCCGGGCAAGCAGATCTCCAAGGCCACCAACTCGGTGATCTGGCGGATCGGTCTGTTCTACCTCGTGTCGATCTTCATCGTTGTGGCCCTGGTGCCGTGGAACGATCCTACGCTGGCTAACCTGGGCTCCTACCAGACTGTGCTTGAGCGCATGGGCATCCCGAACGCCAAGATGATCGTCGACATCGTGGTGCTGGTAGCTGTAACCAGTTGCCTGAACTCGGCGCTGTACACCTCGTCGCGGATGCTGTTCTCCCTCGGCAAGCGTGGCGACGCCCCGGCCATGTCGACCCGCACCAATAAAAGCGGTACGCCTTACTGGGCGGTCATGCTGTCCACTGGCGCAGCGTTCCTCTGCACCTTCGCCAACTATGTGGCACCGGCTGCGGTGTTCGAGTTCCTGCTGGCCAGCTCCGGCGCCATTGCGCTGCTGGTGTACCTGGTGATCGCGTTCTCGCAACTGCGTATGCGCAAACAGCGCATGGCCCGTGGCGAGAAAATCGTTTTCAGCATGTGGCTGTTCCCAGGCCTGACCTACGCGGTGATCATCTTCATCGTCGCGGCCCTGACCATCATGCTGTTCCAGGAAGCGCACCGCGTGGAAATCCTCGCGACCGGCCTGCTGAGCCTGTTGGTGGTGGCTGCCGGCCTGCTGGTAGCCCGCCGTCGCAAGCTGGAAAAACGTGGTGCGGTGGTGCTCAACTGATCCGTAGCGCGTAATGCAAAACGGCCGCTGTCAGTGATGACTAGCGGCCGTTTTTGTTTGGCAGCGGGGTTTATTCGCTCTTGTCTTCCTGCGTGTCCATCGACTTGCCATAAGTATCCAGCGCAACCCCGAAATCGGTGATGAACTGCGGCTCGCTCAGCCAGGCCTGGGCGGTTTCGATGTCCATGCCGTCGGCCCACATGCGGTAGTCGATCAGCATGTCGGCGGCCAGGTGGGTGGCGGCCATGCCTTCGTTGTCGGCGTTTTCCATGTCCAGCAGTTCTGGATGGTCAACGATGATGAACGCCAGTTCACGCAGCAGCGTCAGCAGCATCTCGTTGCGGCTGACGGCTTCGGCGTCGCGCATTTTGCTGAACATTGCCAGGGTGTAATCCGGGATCGGCTCGGCGAGGTGGCCGAGATCGTCGTCCTGCTCCAGTGGCTTACGCCCGACCATGCGGATGTGCTTGGCTTTGGCCTTGGCGCGTTTGGCGCGTTTCTGTTGCTTGTTCAGGGATGCCATGGGAACTCAGTTCTTCTGTTGGGTTTGCGCGGCGATCGCGTCGGACGCCGCCACATAGTCGGCCTGGAAGGCCGGGGATTCGATCCACGCCAGCGCGCCGGCTTCATCGGTTTCTTGCGACCACTGGCGGTACTCGATCAGCGCGGCGAGGATGAAGTCCATCGCGCCTTCTTCGCCTTCCTGCTCAAAGACCAGCTCCAGCAACGGGTCTTCGAGGAACGCGGTGCACAGGGCTTGCTGGCTGATCTTCTCGGCGTCGATCATTTTCTTGAACAGCTCGGTCAGGTCCACCGATTCGAAGTCGATGCGATCGTCGTTCGGGTCCAGTTCCACCGGCGCTTCGGCGCGTTTGGTGCGGTTCTGCTTGGCCTTGGTCTTGGCCCGGGCGGCGCGTTTTTGCTGTTTGTTGGCGGAGGCCATGGTGTGTTCCGTCGTGCGTTGAAAGGGCTCAGCTGCGCGGCACAGTCCGCCCGGGTGTGTCGGGGGCCAGTGCGCCGGTGTGCAGCCAGGTCAGAGCGATGGGCCATAGTGTGGCTTGGTATGCGCTGCGAAAAAAGGCGAAATGTCCGACTTGTTGTTCGCCGATGTCCTGCGGCTCGATGCGCAGGTGGGTTTTCGGTGCGTTGCTGAAGCAGGCGAGCAGGCGTTCGATGGCTGCAATGGTGCCGTAAGGATCATCGCTGATGCTGATTGCCAGGGTCTGGGCGCGAACGTTGGCGAAGGGCAGGCTGCCGGCTTTCTTCATCAGCGCCCGGCCGCTTGGACGCCGCTCATATTGTGCGGTGGGCGTGCTCCAGTCGCGCACGACACCGGCGGGCGTGTCTTCCAGCCAGCCGAGGCGTTTGCCGGGAAAGTAACCACAGA
>NZ_QAIU01000237.1:4753-16779 GCF_003061205.1 Pseudomonas sp. HMWF006 | reverse complement strand
ACAGATGCCATTTGCCGAACATCCGCCAGCGCTGCTCGGGCGCATAGTCACGCCAGTAAGCGAACTGCGCGCCGACCGTCACCAACCGACGAATGACCTGCCCGGATTCGCCCAGCCCCGCCGCGCAACCGCCAAAACTGTGGCCGACCACGTCGATTGGCTGCCCGGGGAATTCCCGTTGCGCACGTATGAGCATCGCTTCGAAATCCAGTGCGCCCCAATCGGTCCACGACGCCTGCAGCCCTTTTAGCGAGTCGGGCCGTGATTCGCCGATGCCGCGGTAGTCGTAGATGATCACGTCGAACCCATTGCCGAACAAATAGGCTGCGAAGCGTGAGTAGTGGCGACAGCGCACCGAAGTGGCCGCGTTTATGATGACCGCCGGGCGCTGGATATCAGGCAACGCCTGACGCCATGTGAAACCGCCAAGTACAAAGCCGTCGGCGGCGGTTTCCTTGAAGGGATCACCTTGCTCTGCCGTCGAAATCGGCGACGTTGGCTGACTGTGTTGCCTCGCGGGCGTGTCCTGACAGCTCATGACGCTCGACCTTGGCGGGTAAGTTGCCAACGATAGTCCGCACAGCGTGCGGGAACAATTCTATTCAGTGGATTGAGTGAGCATGCGTTCTTCGATCAAAGCCTGTTCGCGATTGAGTTCGGCGCGTAACTCTTCCTCACTCGGCAGTATCGTCTTGTAACTGCTGGCAAACAGTTGCTCATTGCCCTTGAGCATTGAATAGCGCGCCACGGAGTCGCTGCTTTCGGCACACAGAATAATCCCGACGGTCGGCTTGTCACCCTCGCTGCGCTTGAGCTCGTCGTACATGCGCACATACATGTCCATCTGTCCGACATCGCGGGCGCTGAGCTTGCCGCGTTTGAGGTCGATGATCACAAAGCATTTGAGCAGGTAGTTGTAGAACACCAGGTCGATATACAGATCGACGCCATCGGTACTGATGCGTTGCTGGCGAGCGACAAAGGAAAAGCCTTTGCCCAGCTCCAGAAGAAAGCCTTGCAGGTGGTCGATCAGGGCTTGTTCAAGACCACTTTCCCTGACCTTGCCCGCCGAGGGCAGACCGAGAAACTCGAGCATGACCGGATCACGAATGAATTCCCGTGGTGTGCATTTCATTGCTGCGATGTGGGTGCAGGCTTCTTCAATCACATCGGCCTTGTCCGGACTCATGAGAAGCCGCTCGTAGTAGAGCGTGAGAATCTGGCGATCGAGGGCGCGGCTGGACCAGTTGAGGTTGGCGCATTCTTCCATGTACCAATGGCGCGCTTTTTCATTTGCAACCCGTAACAGCCGCCGATAGTGGCTCCAGCTCAATTCGGAACGCACTGTGTTCCAAATTGGAAACAACTGATAAAAGCTGCGCATATAGCGCAGATTTCGATCATCAAAGCCCTTCCCGAACTGCGCCGTCAGATCCTTCGCCAACAGGGCCAGCAACTGCTTGCCATAGCCTGCCCGCTGCGCGCCTTGCTGTTCGAATTCGACAATATGTCGGCCAATCTGCCAGCAGGTCTGGACTTGAATCGTGTCGACGGCACGCAGCACTTTTTGCCGCGCCTGGCGAATCAGTTCGCCCAACTCCCCCAGCAACGAATCGACTTTCGGGTCTTGCGTGTCAGCAGGTTTCAGCTGGCTCATCGGATCTTCCGCATTGTTGAAAACAGACGCAAAAGGATGCCAAGCGTCGCCGCGCAGGTATGTCGGGCAACACGGTGATCTCGGAAGGAAGACGGGACGGCTGTTGCAGGACGTTGCAGTTGAAAGCCTCGTCGAATGGCAGTGGTCTGTAGTCCTTTTCGTACATGTACCAAGTGCCAATCAATCTAAAACAGCCACGAATACACAAAATCTAAAAGGCGTAACGGTTGGGTTCTACAGGAACCCGGGAGTCGTCATCATGAAACGCGTTCTTCCATTCATGCTGCCCATCGCCGCGCTGGCTGCACTTTTGTTTCCGGTGATGTTGCAGGCCGCCAGTCTCGAGCCCATCGACAGCGCGGGTGTGCAGGTTCAGCAGCAACAACAGAGTGGTATCCATTATCTGGCCGGCGGCATCGGTGAAGATGAGGCGAAGGCCATACAGCAGACCCAAGGCTACAACCTGCACATGACCTTTGCCGTCGGTGCGCAGGACGAGTACACCGCCGACGTCGATGTCACGATTCAAAAGGCGCCGGGGCAAACCGTACTGACCCTCAGTCAGACCGGCCCGCTGGTGTATGTGCAATTGCCACCCGGCAAATACACCGTGGTGGCCACGCGTAAGGGCGAGACCCGGCGCGATGTCACCGATGTCGGCGGCGCTGCTGCGCGCAATCTGGTGTTCCACTGGAACGACAACAGCTAGTGCGTTTTGACCTTGCGCTTTGCCGGGGCTGCAGGCCGGGATAGCCGTGTGATCCAGTACCATCCCGGCCCTGCGGCCAGAAGCAGCAGGGCGAAGAGTCCCTGCCAGACCATGTGAAACCAATACAGGCGCGGTTGGGTTGCGAGGGTGTAGGTCATGGCCGGCCCGCCGCGGTTGATCAGGGTGATGGAGCCTTGCACCAGCCCCTCGATAACCAGATAAGCCAGCAGCCCGCCGAGACCTGTCAGAAACACGCTGAACAGGATCGTCAGGCACTTCGACAGGTGGCTTTCGCGATAGGGTGGCGGGTGAGGCAGGACTACGCGGCGTCGTTTCTGGTTCATCAGCAGATGACCCTCTTCCGTAAGGGGCGGCCAAGGTAGCGCGGATCGCGTTTGATCGAAAGGTACTGAGATTGACGAGATCACACGTGCCGCCGCTCAGGCTCAGGAGAGCGCAGTGTCCTCGCGTGCCTGAGCCAGTGGCAGACGCCCGCTCGGCTGCTCGCCGGCAAGATGCGCGCATTCGGCGATCACCGCGAGAATCTGCATCACCCCCGGCGACAGCGTGGTGCCCAGGCAAATGCGCAGCCCTGTGGAAGGATGCCCGTCGGCGAAAAAGATCCCGCTGCCGGCAACGTGACAACCGCGCTCGCTGGCCAGCCGCTCCAGTGCCGCCATGTCGGTGTGCCCGGGCAGCTTGATCCAGTGAATGAACCCGCCACGCGGCGGCACGTAGACGGTTCCCGCAGGAAAGTCGCTGCGCACCAGCCCTTCGACATGGTTGGCCAGCGAGGACAGTTGCGACCGCAGCCGCGCGCAATGTTCTTCCATGTAGCCGCGGCCGATAAATTCGTTGAGGACATTTTGCGCAAGGCTGGACACCGCCAGGTTGCGCGAAAACATCTGCGCGAGGATGGCCTCCCGATACTTGCCCGCCACACACCAGCCGACGCGATAACCCGGGGCGATGGTCTTCGAAAAGGACGAGCAGTAAATCGTCTGGCCGCTGCTGTCGTAGCTCTTGATCGCGCGCGGGCGCTCTGCTTCGGGCACCAGATCGAAAAAGATATCGTCTTCGATAATCGGCACATCGGCTTCGCGAGCGACTTGTGACAATCGGGCACGGGTCTCGTCGGGCATGATGAAACCGCGTGGATTTTGCAGGGTCGGGTTGAGAAAGATCACCGACACCTTTTTCTGTTTCAGTGCTTCTTCGAGATGATCGACATCGATGCCCGACTGGCCGTGGGTGCGAATCGGCAAGGCGCGCATGCCCAGACGCTCGATGGTTTGCAGAATGCCGTAATAGGTCGGGGTTTCGATGGCGACCGTCGCGCCTCGCGATGCGACGGCTTCGAGTGCCAGTTCCAGGGCAATGGTGTCGCCGGAAGTCACGAGCACATCGTCCGGCCCGCAGACGACGCCACGGGTCAGCATCAGCCCGGCGATGCGTCGACGTAATGCAGGCAGGCCGGGAGGTGCAACCAGCCCGGTCAGCGAGTTGTCAGCCTTGGCGGCCAGCACGGAGAGGCACTTGTTCAGCAGTACATGAGGCGTGAGGTCGCTGTGCAGGACCGCGGAGCTCAGCGATGCGGTGGTGCGCGAGGCCGCCTGGGACAGCATCGCGACGACTGCATGGTTGACGTTGACGGTGACGCTGGAGAAATCGAAACCGGCAGCCGGTTTGGCCTGCCCGGACGCCGAGACGAAATAGCCGACACGCGCAACCGTTGTCACATAGGCATCGGCCTCCAGATCGGCCAGCGCGCGTTGAACGGTGGTGATACTGGTTTCAAACATCCGCGCCAGGGTGCGGATTGACGGCAGTTTCGATTCGGCTGCCCAGTCACCACTGTCGATCTGGCGAATGATCCAGTCCTTGACTATTCGCCAGCGCTTGTCCGGTAAATCAAACCTGTCCATAAGTTCTCTTGGTCATTTCTGGAAACACTTCACAGAAAGTAAAGTAAAACGACCCCCGTTGCAGCAACAATGACGATGTTCAGCACAACCAGTCCGAAGGCGAAGCGGATCAGGCTGTGTTCCTCCTGGCGGTTGGCGCCTGCCAGCCCGGTGATCAGCGACAGAATCGAAAGCGAGCCCAGCGCACCATGGCCGGCGGCGCTGTTGACCATCGCCGCGAGCCACGCGCCGTGTTCACTGGTCAATGCTGCGATGGACGGCATCACGAGGGTGTTGCCACCGACGTTGGACCCGGTGACGTAGCCGGCAATCCCCGCGAGCAAGGCTATGGTTGGTGCCAGGGAAATCCCCGACAGCGATTGCAAGGTGCGCTGCGCCTCGACCAGAAACCCGGCGTTGACCATCACCTGGGAAAGCAGCAGGAACAGGAAAATCGTCGTCACCGGAAATTTCGCCCGGTTGAACAGAGCACGCCACGGGAAACCGTTAGCAGCGCTTTGTTTGCTGGCCATCAACAAGGTGACGATCAGCAGCGCCAGTCCTGGCGATGCCAAGGGTTTCCACGACACATGCTCGCCCTTGATGATCCACAGCGCATCCCAACCGGACAGCACGAACACCGCACGGGACGCGACGATGACGCCGAGCAGGGCCAGATACGGCCAGGCGGCACTCGGCCAGCGCACCAGTTTGCCGCGCTGCGAGAACGAGATGCCGAGGCCGACGCACGCGACCGTCAGCCCTGCCAGCACGCCGGAGACTTCCGGGCCGACCCACAGGTTGATCGAGTACAGCACGGCGATGAACAGCGCCGTCACCAGCAGCAACCCGAGCCACGGTGCCACGCTGCGGATGCCGGCCTGCCACAGGGCGATGGCGGCGAGGCAGAGGAACACCGGCGCACTGATCAGGGCCGAGTGGCTGCCGAGCGTTTCCGCGGGCAAGTGCGCCAGCAGTCCACCGATCACCGTCGCCAGGCCGAGGGTGCCCCACGGCATGATGACCATCCCGGCCAGGGCGATTTTCATCCCTGCCTGGCGGCTGAACAGGCCCATCAGCAACGGCACGGTGGCGATCAGCGAAACACCGAAACCGGTCATGGCTTCAAGCAGCGGTGCCAGGCCGAGGACGATGAAAATGACCTGCGCCGGTGGTGTCCAGCCCAGTTCCTTGACCCAGGCGCCGATGGCCTGAGGTGCACCGCCGCGCTCGACCAGAATGACGAACGCCAGCCCCGGCACGATCACGCACGCGGTGCTGAGAAACAGAATGGCGGTGTCCTGAAAGATCGCCGAGGTGATGGCCGAGGAAAACGGCCCGGCAGCGCCCAGCCCCCACAACACGAACACCAGCGCAGCGCCTGCCAGCGCGGCCTGCACCGGTGGCCGGCGGATCACCAGAATCAGCGCGATTACCAGGCCGATGGGCGACATTTGCAACAAGAGCGAAGTCATACACAGTTTTCCTTAACTTAATCGTGAGTCTGCCCGCTGTACTCGGTCGCCCGCATCGACGCCCGCTCACAAAAAGTCTGATACCACTCGTTCAGGCGCGGGTGCGCGCTAAAGTCCGACAGCTCGCGAAAGGCGATCCAGTCGAGGGCGGTCGCCAGGGCGATGTGGCCGAGGGTGATCGGGCCATTGAGGTCGATGTGCTCCTCGATGAAGCGATAGGCCTCCTTGAGCTTGTAGGCCTGGCCGTCGGCATAGGCCGGGTAACGCAAGGCCTGCGGACGGCGCTCGACTTCCCAGCGCAGCTTGATGCCGACATCGCACATGCCTTGCGCCAGGGCCTGCAGACGCAGCGCCTTGTAGCGCTCGGGGCCGCTCGGCGGGATGAATTTCGGCCCGTCGCTCAGGTCGTCGAGGTATTCGCAAATCACGATGGAGTCAAACAGCGCCGTGTCGTCCGGCAGCATCAGCACCGGCACTTTGCCCAAGGGGTTGGCCTTGTAGATGGTCGCGTTTGGCGAGGTCGGGCTGGTCTCGTGGTGGATGACCTCAAGGCTTGAAGCCATCCCCAGTTCGTGGGCAAGCACCAGCACTTTGCGGGCGTAGGGTGAATGCGTCTGGTAGTAAAGTTTCATGCTGGAGTTCCTGCTTCAAGAATTGCCGTGGCCGCTCGATGGGCGTCCATGAACAGGCGCGAAGGCGCACCCGCCGAAGTGACGTAGTGGTTGTAGTAGCAGGAGCCCTCGGCGAGTGGCCCGAGTACCCAGAGGTTGCGAACCGCTTCGCCGCGGATTGATTTGGGGTGGCAAGCGGCGTCGACGTCGATGCCGTCGATGCCTGCCTCTTCGGTGCGTGGGCGGATCAGCCCCAGGCGCGCGAGATCGCGCACCGGTGCGCAGTCGCTGTTGATCACGCCGCTGCCCTGTACATAGCCGGCGACGCGGCGGTAATGCTCGGTCGCTGGCGCGGTGCCGGGCATGAGGAAGGTCAGCAGACCGGCATCGCACAGGGCAAGCAGGTCGGCGTGGCGCTCCTTCTGCGGGCCGGCCACGAGGCGGTTGATCGCCTTGTGCCAACGGCCATAGAACTGACGATGCGAGGCCTCGGTCAGGCCGTCGAAATCGACGGCCTGGCGCAAGCGGTCACGCAGATCGCGCCAGACTTCGATGGCGGCCTTGATCGCCGATTCGCCGCGTCCTACTCGCGACTCGTGCAAGTCGGCCTCGAGCGCGTGATAGATCCACGAGTGATAGTTGTGCGCGGTCACACTGGCGGGCAGCGCATGGCAGATCAGCGCCAGTGGATCTATCGAGCCACTGGCGGCTTCGTATTCGCGCAGCAACGCTTCGCAAGCGACGACACCGGCGGTCCCGGCCGTGCTCACCGTCCTGAGGCGGCTCAGCACTTCGCGATGCCGCTCGGCGTCAGATTGAGCGTGCAACACGGCGACAGCGGCGGCACGCATTTCCACCAGCATGAGCGGCAGAATGTCCTGCTCGAAGTCCAGTTGCCCGTCCTTGGCGTCGGCCCGCAGCGCGTCGATGCGCGCCGGGGTCAGGAGCACGGCTTGATGGCGTGGGCAGTCGGTCAGGCCATTGGGCCGCGTGCGGAAGGGCAGGCCGTCGCGTGACTGCACGTAAATCACCGGCTCCTGGCCTGAAGGGTGGTAGACGTGGCTCGCGTCGGCGCGGCGAGTGTATTGCCCGCCGCGTCCGGCGGTCAGGGCGGCCAGCGTGTCCATGGCGCCCAGCCCGAGGCCCTCGAGCAGAATGCTTTCGCCCGGTTCGATGCGGTCGAGGCTGCCCGGCAACGGATAGATATTGCCGATGCGCTGGCGATCGGCGGCCTGCACCCGACCGGTGTGGCCGACAGTCAGGATCAGTCGGTCCACCGTGATTTCGGCCCCCGCTGGCGTTTTCAGGCGGTAGCGCTTGCCATCGACCGAGTCGACGGCGGTCACGGCCTGGTGATGCAGGCGCACGCTGACCCATTGCGGCGCGGTCGCCAGAATGCGCGTAAAGGCATCGGCCAGATAAGCGCCGAGCAGATGCCGTGGCAGAAAGTCCTGGGCCTGGACCTCGCGGCCTTCACTCGCCAGCAGTCCGCTGTCGGCATCGACCTTGAGGTTCTGCTCGCGGCACCATTGCAGGAAGTCCGGCCCCGAGCGTGCTTGCGCCTGCGGCAGATCGCCAAAGGCTGCCGCATCGGGAAACACGCCCAGTTGCCCGGCGACGGTGTTGAGCAGCAGGTAGTCCGGTTGATCGGGCCAGTGCGCGCCGCAACCGTGCACGTTGGGCTCAAAGATATTGAGCACCACCGGTTGCTCGGGGCGCGTTTCGCTGAGGCTCAGCAGCCGTTCGAAGATCGACAGGCCGCGCGAGCCGCAACCCACCAGGCCGATGTGCAGGGGCGCCTTCACCATCTGCGCTCCTCCCCGAAAAACGACGGGATGGCAACGGCCTGGCCTTCCTTGACCGCGATGTCGTGGACCATACGGCCGATCGCCAGGTCGAGAATGCCCATGCCGAACGGCGAATAGATCAGCGGTTTGTCCCGGCTTACCTGCAGGTCGCCGCGAATCAGCTGCGCCACGGTGCCGGTGACGAAGTCGCGATGGCCGTACTTCTGCTCGGCCAGATGCGGCGAGGTATTGGCTTTCAGGCAGTGGGTCACGTCATCGAAGTAGTTGTAACTTTCTTCGATGATTTCCGCACCGATATCCCGCAGCGAGATATTCAGCACGATCTGCCCCGGACGGAATGTGCCGTTGCCTTTGACGTAAGGCTCACCGGCACTGGTCGCGAACACCACGATGTCGGCGCTCAGGGCGTCGGCCAGCGGCACGATCTGCACTTGCGGTACCGCGAGCTGCTCAGCGAACGCTGCCAGCGCTTCGGCCGATTCAGTATTGAGGTCGTGAATTTCGACACGGTCGAACGACCAGTCGTCGCTGATGAATGTTTCGAGGATGTTGCGCGCAATCACCCCGCCACCCACGATCGACAGTCTTGGCGCACGCTTGTTCTGGCCATTGAGCCACCAGGCGCCGAGCACCGCCGACGCTGCTGTACGCACGGCGCTGATCAGTGCGCCTTCAAGAAGGGCGTAGGGATAGCCGGTGTCCGGATCGTTGAGAATTAGCACCGCAGAGGCGCGGGGAATCCCCGATTTGATGTTGTCGGGGTAGCTGGCAATCCATTTGATCCCGGAGACCGATTGATCGCCCTCGCTGTCGACGATCGCCGCCGGCAAGGCAATGATCCGGTTCGCCGGCTGCTCGGGGAAGCGCAGGAAGTAACTGTCGGGGTTGACCGTCTCGCCACGCTCGTGGGTCAGGTAGGTTTGCGCCACCAGCTCGATAGCGTCCTGGCGCAGGCCGTTGAGGATGTTCTTGACCGCAGCGCCGGGCACCACATGGAAGGGTTGAATCGAGGTTTGAGTCGTCATTGTGTTTTACGCCGAAAGTGCCAGAGCGGGTTCTGGGAAGAGAGGTTGCAGCGCCGCAGCGCCGAGACGCTGGGTCACCCAGTCGTCGGAGTAGATGGTTTCGAGGTATCGCTCGCCCATGTCGGGTGAGATCGCCACGACGACGTCGTCGGGGCGGATGTGCGGCGCCCACTGCTGCACGCCGGCGAGGACGGTGCCGGTCGAACCGCCGAAGAGCAGGCCGTAGCGCTGCGCCAGCCAGCGGCAGACCTTGATCGTCTGTTCTTCAGGGATGGACAGAAAGTCGTGGATGCCGGCCGGTTCGAAAATCTCCGGGCGACGGCTGGTGCCGAGCCCCGGGATATGACGCGGGCCACCCGGCAGGCCGAAGGTGACCGAGCCGACGGTATCGACGGCGATGACCTTGGTGTGCGGGTGGTGTTCGGCGAAGTAGTTTTTGCAGCCCATCAGCGTGCCGGTGGTACCGGCGCCGACGAACAGGTAATCCACTTGTGGAAACCTGCGCGCGATCGACCGGGCCGTCGCTTGATAGTGGGCGAGGGGGTTGGTCGGGTTCTTGTACTGATTGAGCCAGATGTAGTCGGCGTTGTCGGCCACCAGTTGCTCGATCAAGCGAATGCGCGAATTCAGGAAACCGCCGTTTTCGTCGCGCTGATCGACCATGATCATCTCGGCGCCGAGGGCATGGATCAGTTTCCGGTTCGGCGCGGAAATGTTCGGGTCGATCACGCAGACAAACTTGTAACCCTTGGCCGCGCAGACCATCGCCAGCGCGACCCCCAGATTCCCTGAAGACGACTCGACCAGACGGGTTTTATGGGTAATCAGGCCCCTGACTTCCAGGTCGGTAATCAGTGCGTGCGCGGTTTTCAGCTTGATCGAGCCGGCAGGATTCAGTCCTTCGATTTTCAGCTGGATCGTTGCGCTGCACAGATCGCCAATCTGTACGTAACTCTCTTCGTTGATAAGTTGCTTGATCATACGTCGTCCGTTTCGCTCTTTCGCCGGGCGCGCAGGGGCCCGGCATTCATCCTGGAATGTTTGAAAAGCAGTAATTGCCGTTCGCCTGTTGAGTGTTTTTAGATTTTTTAGCTGGACAGGAAGTGACCTTTCGGTGGACGCCGATCTATTCAAAAAATCAGGTTTTGCGCTCTGAGGGCCGCAGGAGCCCAGAGTGTTGCGGGGCGCACAGTAGAGCCAGTCATTGGCTCGCCAAGGCTTGGCGCCATAGTGGCGAAATGGTCTATGCAGGGAGAGATACAGATTTTGGGTATTTTTCAGTACAGCCTGGAGCGGAGGTGTATCGAGAGCGGAGGGCTGACGGGGCGAAGAGGGGGGTGAGGCTGAATCGCAGGCATAAAAAAACCCTGAATCTTGCGATTCAGGGTTTTCGGTATTTGGTGCCCAGAGACGGAATCGAACCGCCGACACGGGGATTTTCAATCCCCTGCTCTACCGACTGAGCTATCTGGGCAACGGGGCGCATTAAAAGGGTTTTTCGGATTTACGTCAACGACTTTTTTAAAATTTCTTAAATTAATTCCGTCGCTTACGATCCGACCCCCGATTTTGCGGGGTTACTCAGTAGGCGGAACGTAGCCTTCAGCCTTGGCGTATTCCTCGCCGGAGAAGTACTTGTCCATTTCGCCCTGAAGATATTTGCGATCTTCGGCGTTCATCATGTTCAGGCGTTTTTCGTTGATCAACAGGGTCTGGTGTTTTTGCCAGTCGGCCCAGGCCTTGGCGGAGACGTGATCAAAAATGTCCTGGCCTTTGGCGCCCGGGAATGGAGCGCGCTCCAGGGCGGGCAATTCTTCTTTGTACTTGCGGCACATGATGGTGCGGGTCATGACGACTCTCCTGCGTTCAATACGGCGGCCGCGCGTTCGAGCAAGGTTTTGACCGGGGCGGCAAGGCCCAGGCGCGGCGGGGTGGCGAGGTTATACCAGAGCCAGTCGGCCTCGGCCACGTGGTGGCTGGCCTCCTGCACTTGGACCAGCCAGGGTTCGATGGCCAGCTGGAAATGGCTGAATATGTGGACAAGGCTCGGCAGCGCCTGCTGCTCGCCCATGGTCAGCGCGTGCTGATCGGCGAGATGTTGCAGGTCGTCGAGATCATCGAGTTCCGGCAGGCTCCACAAACCGCCCCACAGACCGCTGGACGGGCGCCGGTAAAGCAGAATCGCGCCGTCGCCGTTGGCGAGCATCGGCATCAGCGTGCGCTTCTGCGGGATGGCCTTGCGCGGCTTGGGGATCGGGTAGCGGGTTTCGAGGCCGAGCATGTGCGCTTCGCAGCCGCGTTCCAGCGGACACAACAGGCAGCTCGGTTTGCTGCGGGTGCACAGCGTCGCACCCAGATCCATCATCGCCTGCGTATAGGCGTTGACCCGGTCGTGCGGCGTGAAGCGCTCGGCAGTGGCCCACAACTGTTTGGCAACCTTCGGCTCGCCGGGGTAACCCTCTTGCGCGGTAAACCGCGCCAAAACGCGTTTGACGTTGCCGTCGAGGATCGGCGCGCGCAGGCCCATGCTGATGCTGGCGATGGCGCCTGCGGTGGACAGGCCGATGCCCGGCAGCTCCGTGAGCTTTTCGACGTCACGGGGAAACTCGCCCCCGTACTGGCTGACAACGATCTTCGCGGTCTTCTGCAAATTGCGCGCGCGGGTGTAATAACCCAGCCCGGTCCACAGGTGCAGCACTTCGTCTTCGGGCGCTTCAGCCAGCGCTTGAACCGTCGGCAGCGCGGCCATGAAGCGGTCGAAGTAATTGAGCACGGTGCTGACCTGAGTCTGCTGCAACATGATCTCCGACACCCACACCCGATATGGGTTGATGCCT
>NZ_QAIU01000237.1:0-4743 GCF_003061205.1 Pseudomonas sp. HMWF006 | reverse complement strand
GCCAAGGCAAATCGTGGCGGCCGTGGCGGTCGAACCAGTCCAGCACCGCCGTGGAAAACTGCTCCGCTCTCATCGCTTGAACAGCCCCTTCAATGCGTTTTTCAGTTCCGGGCTGACTTTGTCGCCCAGTTTCTCGTCGAGCTTCTCGCTGAGCTTGTCGCCGGCCATTTTTGTCGCGACCTGGCCCAGGCGTTCGTTGTCCACGCGGCAGGCCTTGGCGCCCAGTTCCAGCGGGCCACGGCAGCGCAGCGGCCATTCGATGCCGACGAATTTCTCGCCGACCTGGCAGGCCGGATCCGGCATGGCACTGGTGTCGCCTTCGACGATGATGCCGACGCGGTAGTCCATGCCGAGTACGCGCAGGTCGATATCGCCGTCACCGTTAACCGTCATGCCCGGGATGCGCACCTTCAGGTCCGGGTTGCTGGCGATGCCGTTGCGGAATGTCAGGTTGCCCTTGAGCTCCTGGAACGGCGTGTCCTTGCCCCGTGGCTCGCCGCTGAGGGTTTTGCGGTTGAGGGTGGCGATGCCTTTGCACAGTTGCTGTTCAAGGTTGGCGTTGAGCAGCACGCCGTTGTTGATCACGAAACTGGCGTTGCCGTTCAGGGTTTCGATCAGTGCCTGCTGGCTGTTGCCGCTGCCGGTGAGATTGCTGGTGAGGGTCACCAGACCTTTGACGGGCGGGTTCTTGCCCTGGCTTTCGAGGATTTTCTCGACGGGCACACGGTTGATTTTGGTCGTCAGGTTCAACACCGGTGCACTCGGGCGCACATCGAGGGTGCCGCTGGCCTCGAAACCGCCGTTATACAACTCACCGCTGAGGTTGCTCAGGGTCAACAGACCGCCCTGGCCGCTGGCCTTGAGTGCGGCGTTCTGGATCGGCAGTTTGTCGAGGGTCAGTTGGCCGAACGTCAGATCGGCATCCACATCCAGTTTGGCCAGACGCTCGACCGGCAGCAGGCGCTCGGTGCTCCAGGCGCTCTTGCTCGGTTTTTCCGGCAGCGGCGTGGAACCGGCACCGGCCATGGCATCGGCTTCGGTGCTGGCAACTTCGGCCTGACGCACTTGCGTGGCGTTTTTCGCCTGGTCCGATTTCGGCGGCAGGTAACGGTCGACGTTAAAGGTGTCGGCTTTGAGGGTCGCGCGTAGCGACTGCCTGGCGAAGTCCTCGACGGCGATGCGACCGCTGAAGCTGCTGTCGTCGAGTTTGAGGTTGATGTTGTCGAGGGCGACGCTGGTCGGAGTGGCCGCCACGCGGCTGACCAGTTCGACCATGCTCAGGCTGCCTTCGGCCATCGCCGGCAGTTTCTGACCGATGCTGTCGACGAACTTCGCCAGATCGAACTGGGCGATCGACAGGCCGCCGGTGATCTGCGGCGTCTTGTCGAGGTCATTGGCCTTCAGTTCGCCCAGTGCGCGCAGCTGGTTGGCGGAGATCTTGATCCCGGTCCATTCGGCGACGTTCGCCGCTTTATCCAGCAGCACCTGGCCTTGAGCGGAGAAGGTCATGGTCTTGCCTTGCAGCGGATCGCCGGTCAGTTCGCCGGACAGTTTCATGTCCTCGAACTTGTAGCGTTGCAGGGCGCGCTCGATGCGCAGCTCGCCATTGAGCTCGGTGCGCACCCGCAGCACAGGCTGATTGGTGCTGAGGAACGCTGTGGCTTTGAGCGGAATGTTGGTCGAATCATGTACCGCGCCGGTGCTCAGCTGGATGCTCTCGGCGCTGAATTGCTTGCCGGTCTGCTCGTCGTTGTATTCAACGCGGGCGTTGTTGACGGTCAGGCTGTCGATGTCGAGGCGGATCGGCTGCGGTGGTTTTTCCGGCTGCGCGGGGGCTTCGGCAGTCGGTGCGCTGGCGGGAGCAGGGCTGCCGGCAGGTGCGGCGGGCGTCGGCAATTTGCCGATGTCTTCCCAGTTGCCGTGGCCGTTCTTGTCGCGTTTCAGGCGCAGGTTCAGGCCTTCGACCCGCACATCGCTCATCTGCACTTCACGGCGCAACAGGGGCAGTACGCGCACGGACAGGCCAAGCATCTGCAGATCGGCATACGGTTCGGCAGGATTGATCAGCGTGGCGACGCTGGCTTCGTGCAGTTCCAGGCCGAGCCACGGGAACAGGCTCCAGCCGATATCGCCATTGAGCGTCAGCTCGATGTGGGCCTTGTCACGGGCTATCTGGCGAATCTCGTCTTTATAGTCGTTGGGATCGAAGAGGTGGGTCAGGGCAAAGCCTGCCGCCACAATGATCAGCAACAACCCGAGAAGTACCAGACCCAGGATTTTGCCGAACGCTTTCATGGGCGAGTCCTTGTAGTTAGTCGAATTCGTAATTTAGCCGGGGAGTATAGCGCTGCATCCACCCGGTTCGGGGCGCCGTCATCTCGCTATTACTTCCAGTGGCACGTGCAATTTGGCCGCCAGCGCCTGCGCTTCAAGGTGTCCGGCGGGTGCCAGCAGGCGCAGTTCCGCCCCCGCTTGCGACGCCATTTTTTGCGCTTGGTTCACCAGCCGCTCGGCAACTCCGCGACGCCGGGTAATTTTCCGCACACATAAATGGGACAGATGCCAAACGCCGTGGTGCCTTGTCAGGCGCCCGGCACCGAGCAGGCGATCATTGAAACGTCCGGCAATCAAACAGCCGTCAGCGAGGGCGTTTTCGATCAGATCGGCCGCGCCGGTGAACGGTGCGAACAGCCATTGCGGCGCATCGCGATAGATTTTCTGCAAATCCTGCTGATCCTGATAACTGGCGTCTTCAAGCGTTTGAACGATGACAGGCATGATTTTTCCGTTTGTGAAGCGCTATGCAGGAGCCGCTGCAGGCCGCGATCTGTTGCCGTTGGTGATTTCAAGAATGATCAAACGATCGCAGCGTTGTGCAGTGCCTGCAGGTAAGGAGATCAGGTGACATGAAAAAAGGTGATATCAGTTTGGTTTTTCTGTCACGTGCAAATGGTAACCTTCGCCCGTTCGTCCGTCCTTCTGCGACTTAACGTCGCGCCTTCAAGGAGCTTCACCCAAAAAAACGGTCATGCCTGCGTGCATAAAGGCCGGGGGTGAGCAGTGGCTGGCGAACCATACTAATAATTGGGGGATACACAATGAGCACGAGCATCACGGCGGACGGCCTTCGCGCCGACCAGCCTGCGTTCCTGTCCAAGGAACGCATCATCGCCAAGCCCGGTTTCAACCGCTGGCTGGTACCACCGGCCGCTCTGGCCATCCACCTGTGCATCGGCATGGCCTACGGTTTCTCGGTGTTCTGGCTGCCGCTGTCCAAGGCGCTGGGCGTCACCGCTCCAGTGGCTTGCGCACCGGACATGAGCTTCATCGCACAAGTGTTTTCGTCGCAATGTGACTGGCCGATCTCGATGCTCGGCTGGATCTACACCCTGTTCTTCATCTTCCTCGGCTGCTCGGCAGCCATCTGGGGCGGCTGGCTGGAACACGCCGGCCCACGCAAGGCCGGTGTGGTATCGGCACTGTGCTGGTGCGGCGGTCTGCTGATTTCGGCGCTGGGTATCTATACCCACCAGATCTGGCTGATGTGGATCGGCTCCGGCGTGATCGGCGGTATCGGTCTGGGCCTGGGCTACATCTCGCCGGTCTCGACCCTGATCAAGTGGTTCCCGGACAAGCGCGGCATGGCCACCGGCATGGCAATCATGGGTTTCGGTGGTGGCGCGATGGTCGGTGCACCGCTGGCGACTGCGCTGATGAGCCACTTCGCTTCGCCGGCCGGTGTCGGCGTCTGGCAGAGCTTCGTCGCCATGGCTGCGATCTACTTCGTGTTCATGATCGGTGGCGCCCTGGCCTACCGCGTGCCGCCAACCGGCTGGAAGCCTGAAGGCTGGACCGCGCCGGCGAAGAAAGCGTCGAACGCGATGATCACCCACCGTCACGTGCACGTGAATGTGGCGTGGAAAACCCCGCAATTCCGTCTGGTGTGGCTGGTGCTGTGCCTGAACGTGTCCGCCGGGATCGGCATTCTGGGCATGGCCTCGCCGCTGTTGCAGGAAGTGTTCGGTGGCCGCCTGCTGGGTGTTGACGTGCCGTTCGGCCAACTGGATGCCGGGCAACTGGCTTCGATTGCCGCAATTGCTGCCGGTTTCACCGGTCTGCTGAGCCTGTTCAACATCGGTGGCCGGTTCTTCTGGGCGTCGTTCTCCGACTATCTGGGTCGCAAAAACACCTACTTCGTGTTCTTCGCCCTGGGTTTTGCCCTGTACGCATTGATCCCGAACCTCGGTCACCTGGGCAACGTCGCGCTGTTCGTGGCGGCGTTCTGCATCATTCTGTCGATGTACGGCGGTGGTTTCGCCACGGTGCCGGCGTATCTGGCCGACCTGTTCGGTACGCAGATGGTGGGTGCGATCCACGGTCGTCTGCTGACCGCCTGGGCGGCAGCCGGTGTGCTCGGTCCGGTGTTGGTGAACTACCTGCGTGAGTACCAGTTGAGCATCGGCGTTGACCGCGCGGCTGCCTACGACATCACCCTGTACATCCTCGCCGGCCTGCTGGTGCTGGGCTTCCTGTGCAACCTGCTGGTTCGTCCGGTGGCCGACAAGTACTTCATGACCGACGCTGAACTGGCTGCCGAACAGGCGCTGGGCCACGACAAAGGTGCTGACGCGACTACGGTTCTGGAGTGGAAAGCCGCGCCGGGCAGCAAGCCGTTGGCCGTCGCAGCATGGCTGGTGGTGGGGATTCCGTTGGCGTGGGGTGTGTGGGTGACCCTGCAGAAAA
>NZ_QAIU01000002.1:0-9123 GCF_003061205.1 Pseudomonas sp. HMWF006 | reverse complement strand
CGCCATCGCCAGTGACTACAACGTGCTGATGTTTGCCCGCGTGATCACTGCGCTGTGCCACGGTGCCTTCTTCGGTATCGGTTCGGTGGTGGCGGCCAATCTGGTGCCGGCGAACAAACGCGCTTCGGCCGTGGCCCTGATGTTCACCGGCCTGACCCTGGCCAACGTCCTCGGTGTGCCGCTGGGCACTGCGCTGGGTCAGCAATACGGCTGGCGCTCGACCTTCTGGGCGGTGACCGTTATCGGCGTGATCGCGCTGATCGGCCTGATCCGCTTCCTGCCGGCCAAGCGTGACGAAGAAAAACTCGACATGCGCGCCGAACTCGCCGCCCTCAAAGGTGCCGGGATCTGGCTGTCGCTGAGCATGACCGCGCTGTTCGCCGCCTCGGTGTTCACCCTGTTCACTTACGTGGCGCCGCTGCTCGGCGAAGTCACCGGCGTGTCGCCCCGTGGCGTGACCTGGACGCTGATGCTGATCGGCCT
Source organism: Pseudomonas sp. HMWF006 (assembly GCF_003061205.1). Classification (NCBI taxonomy): domain Bacteria; kingdom Pseudomonadati; phylum Pseudomonadota; class Gammaproteobacteria; order Pseudomonadales; family Pseudomonadaceae; genus Pseudomonas; species Pseudomonas sp. HMWF006. Next base: position 8,640 of record NZ_QAIU01000002.1, on the reverse strand, counting down.
GGGCCTGACGGTCGGCAACATCATCGGCGGCAAGCTGGCCGACAAAGGCATGGCCGCCACGCTGATCGGCGTATTCATCGCCATGGCCGTGGTCTCCACCGTGCTGACCTGGACCAGCGTCGCGCTGATCCCGACAGAAATCACCCTGTTCCTCTGGGCCACCGCCTGTTTCGCCGCCGTGCCGGCACTGCAAGTCAACGTGGTGACCTTCGGCAAAGCGGCACCGAACCTGGTTTCGACCCTGAACATCGGCGCGTTCAACGTCGGCAATGCCCTTGGCGCCTGGGTCGGCGGCACCGTCATCGCGCACGGCTACGGCCTGACCAGCGTGCCGCTCGCAGCCGCCGCGCTGGCAGTGCTCGCCCTGCTGGTGACCCTGATCACTTTCCGTCAGAACGGCAACGCCGATCTGGCCCCGGCAACCAACTGATTAACTTTTACTTATGAGGGTTGTAGACATGGCAACTATTTTTGATCCGATCAAACTCGGCGACGTCGAACTGGCCAACCGCATCATCATGGCCCCGCTGACTCGCTGCCGCGCCGACGAAGGCCGTGTGCCGAACGCGCTGATGGCCGAGTACTACGTACAACGCGCCTCTGCCGGCCTGATCCTGTCCGAAGCCACTTCGGTGACACCGATGGGCGTCGGTTACCCGGACACCCCGGGTATCTGGTCCAATGACCAGGTGCGTGGCTGGGCCAACGTGACCAAGGCCATTCACGCGGCCGGCGGCAAGATCTTCCTGCAACTGTGGCACGTTGGCCGTATCTCCCACGAGTCGTACCTGAACGGTGAAACCCCGGTTGCGCCGAGCGCGATCCAGCCTAAAGGTCACGTCAGCCTGGTGCGTCCAATGGCTGACTACCCAACCCCGCGCGCTCTGGAAACCGCTGAAATCGCCGACATCGTCGACGCTTACCGCACCGGTGCCGAAAACGCCAAGGCGGCTGGTTTCGACGGCGTGGAAATCCACGGCGCCAACGGTTACCTGCTCGACCAGTTCCTGCAAAGCAGCACCAACCAGCGTACCGACCTCTACGGCGGCTCCCTGGAAAACCGCGCCCGTCTGCTGCTGGAAGTGACTGACGCGGCGATCGAAGTCTGGGGCGCTGGCCGCGTCGGTGTGCACCTGGCACCGCGCGCCGATTCCCACGACATGGGCGATGACAACCTGGCGGAAACCTTCACCTACGTCGCCCGTGAGCTGGGCAAACGCGGTATCGCGTTCATCTGCTCCCGCGAGAAAGAAGGCGCCGACAGCCTCGGCCCACAACTGAAGGACGCCTTCGGTGGCCCGTACATCGCCAACGAACGTTTCACCAAAGACAGCGCCAACGCCTGGCTGGCGGCTGGCAAGGCAGATGCCGTGGCATTCGGCGTGCCGTTCATCGCCAACCCGGATCTGCCGGCACGCCTGAAGGCGGATGCGCCGTTGAACGAGGCGCGTCCAGAGCTGTTCTACGCCAAAGGCCCGATCGGCTACATCGACTACCCGACGCTGTAAGCCGTAACGTTGGAAGACAAAAGCCCCCGACTCGTGAGAGCCGGGGGCTTTTTTGTTCGCCTGGAGATTGATTGGGCGGCTGAGTACGTGGCCCCTCACCCCAGCCCTCTCCCAAGGGCGAGGGAGCAGATCTGTGTGCTTTTCAAAGCTGGAGTTCGGCCCTGATATCTCAGGTCGGTGTAACTCGAATGAACAACACGGTCAGTCACCGCACCCTCTGGGAGAGGGTTAGGGTGAGGGCAGCAGCCAACACTTGTTCACACAGAAGACACAAATTCCCTACAAAATGCGTAGCTCGCTACGTATAAACTCCCTGCCGCGAACGTATATAAAAGCCGGCCAATTGACATAAGCTGTGCCAATTACGCATTTTGTTTCATTTGCGCAGGCTGGGGCTCAGGCGCAGCATATCCAACCCTGTATCGACCCAACGCTCGGCCTCGGCATGCAGCTCAAAGCTGTCCGGCGCCAGAAGCCATCCATACAGGAGGCCATCAATATAGCCATGAATACTGATGGCCGCACGGGCGGTGTCGAGATCTTCCGGCAACTGGCCGCGATTGACCGCATTACGCAAGGTCAGCGCGATGCGCTCATTGCAATCGAGACTGACTTCCCGGCGCTGCTGACGCAGATCGCACATTTCATCGGTGAACTCGCACTTATGAAACAGAATTTCGTTGATACGCCGGGTTTTCGGGTCCAGCGCAACTTGATGAAACAAATGAATCAGCAATTGGCGCATGCAGCCCAGCGGATCCAGCTCATCCTCACTTTCACTGGCCCGAGCCAGCTCATCCAGCGGCTCCCGCAAGGAGTCGAGCATGGCCTGTACCAGATCGGCCTTGTTGCTGAAATGCCAATAAATAGCACCGCGCGTGACGCCGGCCAACGCCGCAATATCCGCCAGGGTGGTGCGCGCAACGCCCCTTTCATAAAAAGCTTTCTCCGCCGCTTCCAGAATCTGGCTACGGGTTTCTTGAGCTTCCTCTTTGGTACGACGGACCATGGCAGTAAAACCTCAAACAGGATGTTTCAGGGATGGCTGAATATCCGCTGAATAAAGAGGGGGCGATCTCTCGTGAATCGGCTCCCCGGCCTACAATTTCAAACCTTGCGACGCGTTTTGTAACAGGGTGGGTACAACGCCAAGGTGTTTACAAACAACCATGAACGTAAGTATATTCCTTAGCAAGCTACTTATCCACCCGGAAGCCGTTTTTTACCCTTCCACACTTCTTGTGCGTTTTTCGCGCGCCTGACCCGAGGATCTTCATGCAATTCAAGCCAGCTGTTACCGCTCTGGTCACTGCCGTCGCCCTGGCATCGCTGCTCAGCGGATGTAAAAAGGAAGAAGCGGCTCCAGCCGCTCCGCCTCCTCAGGTCGGCGTCGTCACCCTGCAACCACAAGCGTTCACCCTCACGTCCGAACTGCCGGGGCGCACCAGTGCGTACCGCATTGCTGAAGTTCGACCGCAGGTCAACGGCATCATCCTCAAGCGTCTGTTCAAGGAAGGCGGCGACGTCAAAGCCGGCCAGCAGCTGTATCAGATTGACCCGGCGGTCTATGAAGCGACCCTGAAAAGCGCCGAAGCCAGCCTGCGTTCGACCAAGTCGATCTCCGACCGCTACAAGCAACTGGTCGATGAGCAGGCCGTGAGCCGTCAGGAATACGACACCGCCGTGTCCAACCGTATGGAATCGGAAGCGGCGTTGCAGAGCGCACAGATCAACGTGCGTTACACCAAGGTGTATGCGCCGATCTCCGGGCGTATCGGCCGCTCTTCGGTCACCGAAGGTGCCTTGGTGAGCAATGGTCAAACCGACGCCATGGCCGTGATCCAGCAGTTGGACCCGATCTACGTTGACGTCACCCAGTCCTCGGTGGAGCTGCTGGAGCTGCGCCGCGAACTGGAAAGCGGTCGTCTGCAAAAAGCTGGCGACAACGCCGCCGCCGTCAAGCTGACCCTGGAAGACGGCAGCCAATACAAGCTCGACGGTAAGCTGGAATTCTCCGAAGTGTCGGTCGACCAGACCACCGGTTCGGTGACTCTGCGCGCCGTGTTCCCGAACCCGGATCACACCCTGTTGCCAGGCATGTTCGTCCACGCCCAGTTGCAGGCAGGTGTGAACAGCGCGGCTATCCTCGCTCCGCAGCAAGGCGTGACCCGTGACCTTAAAGGCACGCCGACCGCACTGGTCGTCGGCCCGGACAACAAAGTCGAGTTGCGTCAGTTGAAGGCCAGCCGCACTGTCGGCAGCCAGTGGCTGATCGAAGACGGTTTGAAGGCCGGCGATCGCCTCATCACCGAAGGGCTGCAATTCGTCAAACCGGGCGTCGAGGTCAAACCGACCGAAGCGACCAACGTCGGCACCAAAAACCCGGCCCCCGCTCAGGCAGCTGACAAAGCCGCTGGCGGCAAAGGGGAGTAACTCATGTCGAAATTTTTTATCGACCGTCCGATTTTCGCCTGGGTAATTGCCTTGGTGATCATGCTGGTCGGGGCACTCTCGATCCTGAAACTGCCGATCAACCAGTACCCGAGCATTGCGCCTCCGGCCATCGCGATCTCCGTGACCTACCCGGGCGCTTCGGCGCAAACCGTGCAGGACACCGTGGTCCAGGTGATCGAGCAGCAGCTCAACGGTATCGACAACCTGCGTTATGTGTCCTCGGAAAGTAACTCCGACGGCAGCATGACCATCACCGCGACCTTCGAGCAAGGCACCAACTCCGACACCGCGCAGGTTCAGGTTCAGAACAAGCTGAACCTGGCCACCCCGCTGCTGCCGCAGGAAGTGCAGCAACAAGGTATCCGCGTCACCAAGGCAGTGAAAAACTTCCTCCTGGTGATCGGCGTGGTGTCGCGTGACGGCAGCATGACCAAGGACGACTTGTCCAACTACATCGTGTCGAACATGCAGGACCCGATCTCGCGGACCGCCGGTGTCGGTGACTTCCAGGTCTTCGGTGCCCAGTACGCGATGCGCATCTGGCTCGACCCGGCCAAGTTGAACAACTTCAACCTGACCCCGATCGACGTGAAGACTGCCATCGCGGCGCAGAACGTCCAGGTCTCGTCCGGCCAGCTCGGCGGCTTGCCTGCCGTGCAGGGTCAGCAACTGAACGCGACGATCATCGGCAAAACCCGTCTGCAAACCGCCGAGCAGTTCAAAGAGATTCTGCTCAAGGTCAACAAGGACGGCTCGCAGGTTCGCCTCAAAGACGTCGCCGACGTCGGCCTCGGTGGTGAGAACTACGCGATCAGCGCCCAGTTCAACGGCAGCCCGGCTTCCGGCCTGGCCGTCAAACTGGCCAACGGCGCCAACGCCCTCGACACCGCCAAGGCCCTGCGTAATACCATCGACAGCCTGAAGCCGTTCTTCCCGCCAGGCATGGAAGTGGTGTTCCCGTACGACACCACGCCGGTGGTGACCGAGTCGATCAAGGGTGTGGTTGAAACCCTGGTCGAAGCGATCGTGCTGGTGTTCCTGGTGATGTTCCTGTTCCTGCAAAACTTCCGCGCCACGGTCATCACCACGATGACCGTGCCGGTGGTACTGCTCGGTACGTTCGGCATCCTCGCCGCCGCCGGTTTCAGCATCAACACCCTGACCATGTTCGGCATGGTGCTGGCCATCGGCTTGCTGGTGGACGACGCCATCGTCGTGGTGGAAAACGTCGAACGGGTGATGAGCGAGGAAGGCCTGTCACCGAAGGAAGCGACCAAAAAATCCATGGGCCAGATCCAGGGAGCCCTGGTCGGTATCGCCCTGGTGCTGTCGGCGGTACTGCTGCCGATGGCGTTCTTCGGCGGCTCAACCGGGGTGATCTACAAGCAGTTCTCCATCACCATCGTTTCGGCCATGGCATTGTCGGTACTGGTTGCCCTGATCTTTACCCCTGCGCTGTGCGCCACCATGCTCAAGCCGATTCCCCATGGCGAGCACGGCATACCGAAAAAAGGCTTCTTCGGCTGGTTCAACCGTGGATTCGACCGCAGCGTCAAAAGCTACGAACGAGGCGTGGGCAATATCCTGCGTCACAAGGCCCCGTACCTGCTGGCTTACGTGATCATCTTCGTAGGTATGATCTGGCTGTTCCTGCGCATACCGTCCTCCTTCCTGCCGGAAGAAGACCAAGGCGTACTGTTTGCCCAGGTGCAGACACCGGCCGGTTCCAGTGCCCAGCGCACGCAGGTGGTCGTGGATGAAATGCGTGAATTCCTGCTGCGTCCGAGCAAGGATGGCGGCGAAGGTGACGCGGTCTCGTCGGTGTTCACCGTCACCGGCTTCAACTTCGCCGGCCGTGGTCAGAGTTCGGGTATGGCGTTCATCATGCTCAAACCGTGGCACGAGCGGAACGCCGACAACAGCGTGTTCAAACTCGCCGCCCGCGCCCAGCAGCACTTCTTCAGTTTCCGCGATGCAATGGTGTTTGCCTTCGCCCCGCCTGCGGTACTGGAACTGGGTAACGCCACCGGATTCGACGTGTTCCTGCAGGACCGTGCCGGTATCGGCCATGATCAACTGATGGCTGCTCGCAACCAGTTCCTCGGCATGGCAGCGCAAAGCAAAGTGCTGTCGCAGGTGCGTCCAAACGGTCTGAACGACGAGCCGCAGTTCCAGCTCGAAATCGATGACGAGAAGGCCAGTGCACTGGGTATCACCATCAGCGACATCAACAACACGCTGTCGATTGCGCTGGGCAGTAGCTACGTCAACGACTTCATCGACCGCGGTCGCGTGAAGAAGGTGTATGTCCAGGGCCAGCCGGATTCGCGGATGAGCCCGGAAGACCTGAAGAAGTGGTACGTGCGCAATGCCTCCGGCACCATGGTTCCGTTCTCGGCGTTTGCCAAGGGCGAGTGGATCTACGGGTCGCCGAAGCTGTCGCGTTACAACGGCGTGGAAGCGATGGAAATCCTCGGGGCCCCGGCACCGGGCTACTCCACCGGTGAAGCGATGGCTGAAGTCGAGGCAATCGCTGCCAAGCTGCCTAAAGGTGTCGGTATTTCCTGGACCGGACTGTCCTATGAGGAGCGTCTGGCAGGCTCCCAGGCTCCGGCGCTGTTTGCGCTGTCGTTGCTGATGGTATTCCTGTGTCTGGCGGCGCTGTACGAGAGCTGGTCGATCCCGATCGCCGTTGTGCTCGTAGTGCCGTTGGGGATTATCGGGGCATTGCTCGCCACCAGCCTGCGCGGCCTGTCCAACGACGTGTACTTCTTGGTGGGTCTGTTGACCACCATTGGTCTGGCGGCGAAAAACGCTATTCTGATCGTCGAGTTCGCCAAGGAGCTGCACGAGCAGGGCAACAGCCTGATCGATTCCGCAGTCGAAGCGTGCCGCATGCGTCTTCGCCCGATCATCATGACGTCCCTGGCGTTCATTCTGGGCGTCGTGCCACTGGCCATCTCCACCGGGGCCGGCTCGGGTAGCCAGCATGCCATCGGTACTGTGGTAATCGGCGGTATGATCACCGCCACGATCCTGGCGATCTTCTGGGTCCCACTGTTCTTCGTCACGGTTTCGTCCCTCGGCCAGCGCAAAATCGCCGACCAGGACGAGACGACTGAAACCCCTAAAGAGGCTGGCCAATGAGCAAGTCGCTACTCTCCATCGCAGTCGCCGCCTTCGTGCTGAGCGGTTGCTCGCTGATCCCCGATTATCAGCAGCCTGAAGCACCGGTTGCGGGCCAGTACCCGCAGGGCCCGGCGTACTCGCCGGCCCAGGCTCCGGCACAAGCGGCTGCCGAGCAAGGCTGGAAGCAGTTTTTCCATGACCCGGCCCTGCAACAGCTGATCCAGGTCGCCCTGGAAAACAACCGCGACCTGCGTGTCGCGGCGCTGAACATCGACGCCTATGCGGCTCAATACCGCATCCAGCGTGCCGATCTGTTTCCGGCGGTGTCGGCCAATGCCAACGGCAGCCGTCAGCGGGTTCCGGCCCGTGCCTCGCAGACCGGTGAAGCGTCGATCAGCAGCTCCTACTCCGCTACCGTCGGCATCAGTGCCTACGAACTCGACTTGTTCGGTCGCGTTCGCAGCCTGAGCGAACAAGCGTTGCAACAATACTTCGCCACCGAAGAAGCACGGCGCAGTACCCAGATCAGTCTGGTGGCCAGCGTGGCCAACGCCTACCTGACCTGGCAAGCGGACAAGGAACTGCTCAAGCTCACGCAGGACACCCTCGGTGCCTTCGAGGAAAGCTACAAGCTGACCAGCCGCAGCAACGAAGTCGGCGTGGCTTCGGCACTCGACCTGGCGCAGTCGCGTACTTCCGTGGAAAACGCCCGGGCCCAACTGGCGCGTTATACCCGCCAGGTCGCGCAGGACGAAAACAGCCTGACCCTGCTGCTCGGCACCGGCATCCCGGCCAACCTGCAAGGGGCGAAGCCGCTGTCGGATGACCTGCTCAGCGACGTACCGGCCGGTCTGCCATCGGACTTGCTGCAACGTCGTCCGGACATCCTGCAAGCCGAGTACAACCTGAAGGCGGCCAACGCCAACATCGGCGCGGCCCGTGCCGCGTTCTTCCCGAGCATCAGCCTGACCGCCAATGCGGGCAGCCTGAGCCCGGACCTGTCCGGTCTGTTCAAGGGTGGTTCGGGGACGTGGCTGTTCCAGCCGCAGATCAACCTGCCGATCTTCAACGCCGGCAGCCTGCGCGCCAGCCTCGACTACGCCAAGATCCAGAAGGACATTGGCGTGGCGAACTACGAGAAGTCGATTCAGACCGCCTTCCAGGAAGTCGCCGACGGCCTGGCGGCCCGCCAGACCTACACCGAGCAGTTGCAGGCGCAGCGTGACTTCGTCGCGGCCAACCAGGATTACTACCGCTTGGCCGAGCGTCGTTACCGCATCGGTGTCGACAGCAACCTGACCTTCCTCGATGCCCAGCGTCAGCTGTTCAGTGCGCAACAGTCACTGATCACCGACCGCCTCGCGCAGCTGACCAGTGCGGTCAACCTGTACAAGGCCTTGGGCGGCGGCTGGAATGCGCAGACCGCGCAGAACGAAGCACTGAAAGAAGAAGCACCGAAGATGAAGCTGTTCTGATCATCTTCAGGTGAAAACAGGAAGCCCACCGATTGGTGGGCTTTTTGTTGCCTGTCAAAACGCTGTGGTATCCG
>NZ_QAIU01000236.1:0-1497 GCF_003061205.1 Pseudomonas sp. HMWF006 | reverse complement strand
AATTCGGCTCGTGCACTGATTCTGGTGCCGACCCGCGAGCTGGCGGAGCAGGTTCATGAGTCGGTGCGCCAATACGCTGAAAATCTGCCATTGCGCACTTATGCGGTGTACGGCGGCGTCAGCATCAACCCGCAGATGATGAAGCTGCGCGGCGGCGTTGACGTGCTTGTCGCCACGCCTGGTCGTCTGATCGACCTGTTCCGCCAGAACGCGTTGAAACTCGATCAGTTGCAGACCCTGGTGCTGGATGAAGCCGACCGCATGCTCGATCTGGGCTTCTCCGAAGAACTGGCGAACATTTACCGCATGCTGCCGAAGAAGCGCCAGACGCTGCTGTTCTCCGCGACCTTCTCCGATGACATCCGCCTGCTGGCCGGGCAGATGCTCAACGATCCGCTGAGCATCGAAGTCAGCCCGCGCAACGTTGCGGCCAACACCGTCAAGCAGTGGGTGGTGACGGTGGACAAGAAACGCAAGCCGGAACTGTTCGTGCACCTGATGCGCAAGAACAAGTGGAAGCAGGTGCTGGTGTTCGCCAAGACCCGCAACGGTGTGGACGCGCTGGTGGAAAAACTCCAGGGCCTCGGTGTCAACGCCGACGGTATCCATGGCGACAAGCCGCAGGCCACCCGTCAGCGTGCGCTGGACCGTTTCAAACTCAGTGAAGTGCAGATTCTGGTGGCGACCGATGTGGCTGCCCGTGGTCTGGACATCGAAGACTTGCCGCTGGTGGTCAACTTCGATCTGCCGATCGTGGCCGAGGATTACATCCACCGTATCGGTCGCACCGGTCGTGCGGGTTCGACTGGCGAGGCGATTTCGCTGGTGTGTGCCGATGAAGTGAACCTGCTGTCGGCGATCGAGATGCTCACGCGTCAGACGTTGAAGCGTCAGAACGAGCCGGACTTCGAACCGGAACACCGCGTGCCGGACACCGATGCCAGCGGTCAGGTGATCAAGAAGCCGAAGAAACCGAAAAAGCCGAAGGCGTCCGGCGGCGGTGGCGGCAAGCGTAATCTCGGCAAGTGGGTCGACAGCGGTGAGACGTCGGCGCCGGAGCCTTCGATCAAGCCTGTGCGTAAGGTGCCGGTGTTTAACACCGGGCCTCGTAAGCGTAAACCTTAAAGTCAAAAGCCCCTCACCCTAGCCCTCTCCCGGAGGGAGAGGGGACTGATTGGGGGATGCTTTAAGGTTGTGCCGACCAGAGAGAGCTTTGCCGAATCCATAATCGACTCGGTGTTTCAGGTTGATGAGGGTGAGGGGACTGATTGGGGGATGCTTTAAGGTTGTGCCGACCTGAAAGAGCATTGCCGAATCCATAATCGACTCGGTGTTTCAGGTTGATGAGGGTGAGGGGGCTGATTGGGGGATGCTTTAAGGTTGTGCCGACCTGAAAGAGCTTTGCCGAATCCATAATCGACTCGACCGTTCAGGTCGATGGGTCGTCCAAGACACCTCGGTCGGCCCCCTCTCCCTCTGGGAGAGGGCTGGGGTGAG
>NZ_QAIU01000235.1:0-6549 GCF_003061205.1 Pseudomonas sp. HMWF006 | reverse complement strand
GCCCTGAGTTGCCCCGCCATGGCTGCGGCGCCGGCGCAAGTCACCGAAGCGCCGAGCAGCGACAAGACCGAAGACCGTCACGATTTCCATGGCGTACACCAGACCGGCATCGTCACCCCGCGTCCGGCGTCCGGCATGTTCGTTTCCTTTGACGTACTGGCCAGCGATCGCGAAGACCTCGAGCGGCTGTTCCGCACCCTCAACGAACGCATCGCGTTCCTGATGACGGGCGGCCCGGTGGCGCAGATCGACCCGAAACTGCCGCCGCCGGATTCCGGCATCCTCGGCCCGGTCGTGACCCCGGACAACTTGACCATCACCGTGTCGGTAGGTGACTCGCTGTTCGATGAGCGCTTTGGTCTGGCCGCCGCCAAACCCAAGCGCCTGCAACGCATGGTCGGTTTCCCCAACGATGCGCTGGAGGCCGATTGCTGCCACGGCGACTTGGGCCTGCAGTTCTGCTCGAACACCGCCGACACCAACATTCACGCGCTGCGCGATATCGTCAAGAACCTGCCGGATCTGTTGCTGGTGCGCTGGAAACAGGAAGGCAGCGTGCCGCCGCAAGCCCCGGCCAAACCGGGTGTACCGGCCCAATCGGCGCGCAACTTCCTCGGTTTTCGCGACGGCTCGGCCAACCCCGATTCCAACGACGCCAAGGCGATGGACACGATTGTCTGGGTGCAACCAGGCAGCGATGAACCCGCCTGGGCGGCGCATGGCAGCTATCAAGCGGTGCGGATCATCCGCAACTTCGTCGAACGCTGGGACCGCACGCCGCTGCAAGAACAGGAAAGCATCATCGGCCGGGTCAAGACCACGGGCGCACCGATGGGCGCCCGGCACGAAACCGAGGTTCCGGATTACAGCAAAGACCCGGAAGGCAAGCTGACCAAGCTCGACGCGCACATTCGCCTGGCCAACCCGCGCACCGCCGCGAGCCAGGCCAACCTGATCCTGCGCCGGCCGTTCAACTACTCCAACGGCGTGAACAAGAACGGCCAGCTCGACATGGGCCTGCTGTTCATCTGCTACCAGGCCGACCTGGAAAAAGGCTTCATCACCGTACAGACCCGGCTCAACGGCGAACCGCTGGAGGAATACCTCAAACCGGTCGGCGGCGGTTACTTCTTCACCCTGCCGGGTGTCACCGGCGACAAGGACTTCATTGGTCGCTCGCTGCTCAACGCCACCCAACCCAAAACAGCTGCCTAACCATAAAAAACCTCGGAGCCGCTCCATGAAAAAGTCGCCACTCGCGTTACTGCTGACCCTCGGTTTGCTCAACACCCCACTGTCGGCGTTCGCCGCGACCGCGCCGCTGGATCTGGTCGGCCCGGTGTCGGACTACAAGATCTACGTCACCGAGCAACTGGATGAGCTGGGCAGCCACACCAGACAATTCACCGATGCGGTGAAGAAAGGCGATCTGGCCACCGCGCAAAAGCTCTACGCGCCGACCCGCGTCTACTACGAGTCGATCGAACCGATTGCCGAGCTGTTCAGCGACCTCGATGCGTCCATCGACTCCCGGGTCGACGACCACGAAAAAGGCGTCAAGGCCGAAGACTTCACCGGTTTCCATCGCCTCGAATACTCGCTGTTCTCGGAGAAGAGCACCGAAGGTCTGAGCGCCCTGGCGGACAAACTGGACAGTGATGTGAAAGACCTGCAAACCCGCGTCGCCGGCCTGACCTTCCCGCCGGAAAAAGTCGTCGGTGGTGCCGCCGCGCTGCTCGAAGAAGTCGCCGCGACCAAGATCTCCGGTGAAGAAGACCGCTACAGCCACACCGACCTGTACGACTTCCAGGGCAACATCGACGGTGCGAAGAAAATCGTCGACCTGTTCCGTCCGCAGATCGAGAAACAGGACAAGGCGTTTGTCGCCAAAGTCGACAAGAATTTTGCCACCGTGGACAAGATCCTCGCCAAATACAAGACCAAGGACGGTGGTTTCGAGACGTATGACAAAGTCAAAGACAACGACCGCAAGGCGCTGGTTGGCCCGGTCAATACCTTGGCGGAAGACCTTTCCACGTTGCGTGGCAAGCTCGGTCTGAACTGATTTGATGTAGAGACTTTCAGGGCCCCATCGCGAGCAGGCTCACTCCTCCAGTTGGAATGCATTCCCCTGTAGAAGTGAGCCTGCTCGCGATAGCGGTTTCAACCGCCCTGAATAACCTGAAGGTTTACAAAATCCGGTAGAGCAACCGCTCGATCCGCACCCTGCTCACCCGCTTCAAAAACTTCGCCACCGCCGCCGGGTACTCCGGCAAGGTCTCCAGGTTCTGGAAGCTGGCAATTCGCGTGGTGTTGCGGAAAATCTCCTCCAGTTCCTTCGCCCGTGGTGCCAGCCATTCGCCTTGCGGGTCATCAATCAGCAGCGCATTTTCCAGGTCGAGACGGAACGCCCGTGGATTGAGGTTGTTGCCGGTCAGCAAGGTATAACGCTGATCGATCCACATGCCCTTGAGGTGATAGGTGTTGTCACCATCCCGCCACAGGTGCAGGTTCAACTGGCCGCTGTCGATGTTGCGCTGATGCCGCTTGGCAAAGCGGCGCAGGCTGATCTCGTACAGATACGGCAGCGCCGCGATCACCTTGAACGGTTCGCTTGGCGGGATGTAGAAGTCATTGGCGGTTTTGTCGCCGACCACAATGTCAATCTTCACGCCACGGGCCAACGCACGGTTGATCTCGCGAATCACTCCCAGCGGCAGGTTGAAGTACGGCGTACAGATCGTCAGTTGCTGTTGCGCGCTGGCGATCAACTCAAGGATCGCCCGGTTCAGCGGGTTGTTCTTGCCCACGCCGAGTAACGGACTCACCGACAGACCGGTGTGCGCCGTGCTGCCGGCTGCAGTGTCGTAAGTCGCGTATTTGAGCCGGCTGCGCAGGTCACCGATGTCGTTGCGCAGGCTGCGGGTGGTCGGCAGGTTCGGCAGGTCGAGGCGATGCACAGCCTTGGATTCGATCAGGCCATGCTTGACCAGATGATGCATCGAGTCCGCCAGTTCGCGGCTGTGCAGCACATGGTAACGGTCGAACCGGTACTTTTCGAACTTGTGCAGGTAGACGTTGTTCAGGCTCGCGCCGCTGTAGACCACGCAATCGTCGATGACAAAGCCCTTCAGATGCAGGACGCCGAACAGCTCGCGGGTTTGCACCGGCACGCCGTACACCGGCACTTCGCTCTGGTGCGTGCGGGTCATTTCCTGATACCACGCCGAATTCCCCGGCTGTTTGCCCGCGCCGATCAGGCCACGCTGAGCCCGCAGCCAGTCAACCACCACGGCAATTTCAAGCTCTGGGCGTTTGAGTTTGGCGGCGTGCAAGGCATCGAGAATTTCCTGACCGGCCTCGTCCTGTTGCAGATACAACGCGACGATGTAGATGCGCCGGGTCGCCGTGGCGATTTTCTCCAGCAGGCTACGACGAAACTCGGCGGCGCCGGACAGAATGGTCACGGCCTCGGCGGTCAGCGGGAAGCTGCGCAGTTTGGGCAGCAGAGAGCGTTTGAAAAGCAACGGCATAGGGCTCGCAATGGGTCGAATCCGAAGAACTCGAGAGCTTACACCATCACTCGGTTCGGGTCTCGTAAGTGTCTGTAATGAAGCCTTCGCGAGCGAGCTCGCTCCTGCATTTGAAATGCAATCCCCTGTGGGAGCGAACCTGTTCGCGAAAGCGATAAAAAAACAACACTTGACCAAGGAGAACGATCGTTCTACTGTTGGCTGCATGAACGAAATCACAGACACCTCGACCCGCGACATCATTCTGGATGTCACCGAAAAGCTGATCTACAAGAGTGGCATCGCTGCCACCGGGATGGATCTGCTGGTGAAAACCGCCGGCGTCTCCAGAAAAAGCATCTACCGCTACTTCGCCAACAAGGAGGAGCTGACCGTCGCCGCTTTGCAACGCCGCGATGTGCGCTGGATGCATTGGTACCGAAATGCTGTCGATCAGGCCGAAACCCCGGCCAAGCGCCTGATCAACCTGTTTACCGTACTCAAGGGCTGGTTCGCCTCGGAAGGCTTCCGTGGCTGTGCCTTTATCAACACCAGTGGCGAGACCGGTGATCCTCAGGACCCGGTGCGCCAGGTCGCCAAAGACCACAAACAGAAGCTGCTCGATTACCTGTGCGAGCTGTGTACCGAACATGGCGCCGAAGATCCGCAATTGCTGGCCAGACAACTGCTGATCCTGATTGACGGTGCCATTACCGTAGCGCTTGTGATGGGTGATCACAGTGCCGCTGATAATGCGCAATGCATGGCGCGTAAGTTATTGGACCTGTAACGCCTTAAATAAGCCGGACACGTTGTTTAACTATTAATGAGATCGGGAGACTGAACATGTCTACTGCAGCCCAGGTACGTCCGCCATTACCCCCCTTCAACCGTGAATCGGCGATTGAAAAAGTTCGCCTGGCCGAGGATGGCTGGAACTCCCGCGACCCGGAAAGAGTGTCGCTGGCCTACACCCTCGACACGAAATGGCGCAACCGCGCCGAATTCGCCAACAACCGCGAAGAAGCCAAAGCCTTCCTGACCCGCAAATGGGCCAAGGAACTGGACTATCGCCTGATCAAGGAACTCTGGGCCTACTCGGACACCCGCATCGCCGTGCGCTACGCCTACGAATGGCATGACGACTCCGGCAACTGGTTCCGCTCTTATGGCAATGAAAACTGGGAGTTCGATGAGCATGGCCTGATGTTCCAGCGCTATGCCTGCATCAACGACATGCCGATCAAGGAAAGCGAACGCAAGTTCCACTGGCCGCTGGGCCGACGCCCGGATGATCATCCGGGGTTGTCGGACCTCGGTCTGTAAGTTCACGCAGATCCAATTGCAGGAGTGAGCCTGCTCGCGACAGCGTCTGAACACTCAACCTGAATGTTGACTGACACGCCGCCATCGCGAGCAGGCTCACGCCTCCAGAAAATTTGTTGGATTCAGGCGATGGCGGCCGTCTTTTCGGCCTCAAGCTCGCGCACTAGCGGCAACACCCGCCGGCCGAAATACTCCACCTCCTCCTGAAAGTGCAGAAACCCCGCCAGCACCAGATCCACGCCCACCGCTTTCAACGCCACAATCCGCTCGGCAATCTGCAACGGCGTGCCGATCAGGTTGGTCTTGAAGCCATCGTTGTATTGCACCAGGTCCTCGAAGGTCGACTTCGCCCAGTTGCCCTCACCTTCCGGCGAGGCCCTGCCCGCCTGCTTTGCGGCGTCACCAAAGGCATTCACCGCTTCCGGATCGGCCTGATCAATGATCTGCGCCAGCACGGCCCGCGCCTCTGCTTCGGTGTCACGTGCAATGACGAAGGCATTGACGCCGATCTTCACCGAGTGATTATTCGCCGCGGCTTTGGCGCGAATGTCATCGACCTGGGCCTTGATCCCTTCGACACTGTTGCCGTTGGTGAAATACCAGTCCGACACCCGCGCCGCCATGTCGCGCGCTGCCCGTGAACTGCCGCCCTGGAAGATCTCCGGACGCCCCAGCGGTTTCGGCTTGAGGCTGTAATGGTCAAACCGGTAGAAGTCGCCACGGAAGGTAAAGTTGTCCTCACTCCAGATCCCGCGCAACGAACGGATAAATTCCTCGGAACGCCGATAGCGCTCGTCGTGTTCCAGCCAGTGCTCGCCAATCGCCTGAAACTCGCCCTTGAACCAGCCACTGACGATGTTCACGGCAATACGGCCATTGGTCAGTTGGTCGATAGTCGCCAGCTGTTTCGCCGCCAGTGCCGGTTGCCACGGCCCCGGCAGAATGGCCGCGATCACCTTGAGTTTGTGGGTGGCGGCCAGCAGCGCGTGACTGAACGCCACCGATTCATGCTGAAACTCAGCGCCATAGCCGGCGGTGAAGCGAATCTGTGTCAGCGCATATTCAAAACCTGCCGCCTCGGCGAGTTGCGCCAGTTTGCGGTTGTAGTCGATGCCCCAGTCGGTACGCTGCTCGATCTTGCTGACCACCAGCCCGCCACTGACGTTCGGTACCCAGTAGGCGAATTTCACCGCGTGCTTGCTCATTGGCGTGTCCTCGGGACATTGGGAAGGTCAAGGTGTCAGAGCAGCAAGCGTGCCAGCGTGCAAATGCCCGTTTTTATTGGGCTTGAGACTGATGGAGTTGCATGGTTGGAGGGTGATTTGTTGTCGCGGTGTTGGTTGGGCAACAGTTCAATAGCCTGTGGCGGTGCAGGCCTCATCGCTGGCAAGCCAGCTCCCACAGGGATCTCTAGCGCACACACATATTGCGAACATGCCGAAACCTGACGGAGCTGGCTTGCCAGCGATCGAGCCTTATGGGTCGCCGCAACAACTGGAAATGAGTAACATGTCAGCCCTTCCCGCAGCCCGTCTGCGCCCTGCCGAATAAGCCGATTCCATGCCTTTCGAACTCAGCGTTGACCTCACCACCCTCGCCATTCTTGCCCTCGTCGCATTCATTGCCGGTTTCATCGACGCCATTGCCGGCGGTGGCGGCCTGCTGACCACGCCAGCGCTGCTGACTGCCGGCCTGCCGCCGCACCTGGTGC
>NZ_QAIU01000234.1:22124-22913 GCF_003061205.1 Pseudomonas sp. HMWF006 | reverse complement strand
ATGACGGCTCGGTGTGGCGTGCCCCCGGTCTGAAAATCGGCGAATTGCCACAAGAATTGCCGGTGGCCGACGAGCGGACCGTGTTCGACGTGGTTGCCGAAGGCCTCGATGGCGTTGGCGCCTTGCTCGCCGAATACCATCACCTGAGCCAGAACATCGTCACCGATGCCGATCTGGACAAGCTGATGCACGTCCAGCACGACCTCGAAGCTCGTGACGGCTGGCGCTTGCAGACCCTGGTCGACAGCACCCTGAGCCGCCTGCAACTGCCGGCCGACAAGACCCTCGCCGAATTGTCCGGCGGTTGGCGTCGTCGTGTGCTGCTGGCGCAGGCGCTGGTGTCCGAGCCGGATCTGCTGTTGCTCGACGAACCCACCAACCACCTGGACATCGGTGCAATTGCCTGGCTCGAAGAAGCCCTGAAGGATTTCCAGGGCGCCGTGCTGTTCATCACGCACGACCGTTCTTTCCTGCAAAACCTCGCCACACGCATCCTCGAGCTGGACCGCGGCGGCCTGATCGACTGGAACGGCGACTACGCCAGCTTCCTGGTGCATAAAGAAGCCGCGCTGGCTGCTGAAGAAACCGCCAACGCGCTGTTCGACAAGCGTCTGGCCCAGGAAGAAGTGTGGATCCGTCAAGGCATCAAGGCCCGTCGTACCCGTAACGAAGGCCGTGTCCGCGCCCTGAAAGCCCTGCGTGTTGAGCGCAGCGAGCGTCGCGAGCGCACCGGCAAGGCGAACATTCAGCTGGAAACCGCCGACAAGTCCGGCAAGCAAGTGATGGTGT
>NZ_QAIU01000234.1:10978-22114 GCF_003061205.1 Pseudomonas sp. HMWF006 | reverse complement strand
TCTCGATGGTCCTGCAGCGCGGCGACCGTATCGGTCTGCTCGGCGCCAACGGTACCGGCAAGACCACCTTGCTCAAGCTGATGCTAAACGGCCTGCAACCGACCAGCGGCACAGTGGAAGAGGGCACCCGGATCGACGTGGCCTACTTCGACCAGTTGCGCCATCAGCTGGATCTGGAAAAGACCGTGATCGACAACGTCGCCGAAGGTCGCGATTTCATCGACATCGACGGTCAGAGCCGCCACGTGCTGAGCTACCTCGGCGACTTCCTGTTCAGCCCGCAGCGTGCCCGCACGCCGGTCAAGGCGCTGTCCGGTGGCGAGCGTGCGCGTTTGCTGTTGGCGAAGCTGTTCAGCAAGCCGGCGAACCTGCTGGTCCTCGACGAACCGACCAACGACCTCGATGTGGAAACCCTCGAGCTGCTCGAAGAAGTGCTGCTGACCTTCAACGGCACTGTGCTGATGGTCAGTCACGACCGGGCATTCCTCGACAACGTGGTCACCAGTACCCTGGTTTTCGAAGGTGAAGGCAAGGTGCGTGAATACGTCGGTGGCTATCAGGACTGGATCCGTCAGGGCGGCTCGCCGCGCCTGCTGGGCGTGACCGAGAGCAAGTCGGGCAAGGCTGACCTGAATTCGGCGGGGGTTACCGCTGAGCCTGCTGTGGTTGCTGAGCCTGCCGCTGTCGCGCCGGCGGCCAAGAAGGAACTGAGCTACAAGCTGCAGCGCGAGCTGGAAGCGTTGCCGGGTGACATCGACGCCAAGGAACAGCAGATCGCTGCGGTCGAGGCTGAAATGGCCGAAGCCGGTTTCTATCAGCGTCCGCCGACCGAGACGGCCAAGGTAATTGCTTCGCTGGAGCAGTTGCAGGCTGAGCTGGATGCACTGGTGGAGCGTTGGGCCGAGCTGGATGCCTGACTGATCCGGCGACAAAAAAGCCCGGCCTCATTTGCGTGAGGCCGGGCTTTTCACATGCGGATCGAGATTCAATAGGCGTGGGCCTGGTGTTTCAGCGTTTGACCAGGTGCACCGCCAGTACATCGCAAGGCGCGCCGTGCAGTACGTCATTGGCCGTGGAGCCAAGCAACAGCGCCAGGCCGTGACGGCCATGGCTGCCGACGACGATCAGGTCGCAATGGTTTTCCTTGGCGAAATGATGGATTTCCTGGCGTGGCTGACCATAGGTCAGGTGGCAATTGGCGCCTTCAAGCTCTGCGTATTTGGTTTTCAGACGCTCGAGACGCTCCTTGGCCTGATCGAACTGCTGTTGTTGCAGTTGTGACAGATCCATCGGCACGTCGCCGCCGAACGCCATCGCCATTGGTTCGACGATATGTACCAGCGACAGCTTGGCGCCGTTGCTCGCCGACAGCTCTCGGGCGCGGTGAATCACAGGGTCGCACTCTTCGGTCAGATCTACGGCGACCAGGATATGGGAGTAGGGCATGAGGTGCTCCTCGTGAGGTTTCAATATTGTTAAGTATGGCTGGTTTCAAGCGCATTGGTTCCAAAGTGACACAATGCGCTCACCAAGAATTGGGAATAGAGATATGACGGTCTGGTTAGTGGTGTCAATCCTGCTGGTGGTATTAAGTCCGCTGGCCTGGTTGCGCCCTTCGCGTGTTCAAAGCGGTCGCATGGCCCTGCGCATGGAGGCGCGCCGCATTGGTCTGGCCATGCAACTGGCGCCTCAGGAATGGCCGCACTGGCTGGGGCAGGAGCCGCCCAATCCGTGCGCGCAATACCATCGGCCGCGCCGTGGCAATCAACCGGCATGCTGGGCTTACTGGCAGAAAGCGCCGGGTGTGTGGGTCAATCAGTGGCAGGAAGTCTGCGAAGACCGGGCGCTGCTTAATCATTTCGAAAAGTTGCCGGGCAACGTTTTCAAAGTCGAGGCCGACAAGCAGATGATCGCCTTGTATTGGGGCGAGAAGGGCGAGGCCACGGTCTTGCAGGATATCGACGCGACTCTGAAAGCGCTGGCGTGATGCGCGGACTTTTCGCACTGCAACGGTGTGAAGCGTCCGGCAGACGAGCAATAAAAAGCCCGACATGATTCGTCGGGCGGGGTTGGCCAGGCAGGCCGGAAATTCTTTTCGAGGCTGAATCGGGCAATCTCTGATCAGCACATCTCACTGTAGTCCAGCCAGCGTAGCCTTTTAAACAGGGTTCGGTGTGAATTAGGGCGACTTTTCTAACTATTGATTCTATGAATGGCTTCACATGCAGGCGTGTGTTGCACGTCTGCGTGGTACGGAAATGACCGCAAAGTCGCATTTCAACCCGTATTTTGGGCGATTGACAATTGTCGGAAATTCCGTGAAGGTGACGTACCCAAATCAAACGGGCGTATGAATTGAGCGTTTGTCTTACAGACTGCTCCTACAGAATCCCGACTATCGCGTTGGCGGGTGTGCCGGGTGGATTGGCGTTAGCATCGACGAAAAAGCGTCCTGCCGAGCCATTCGCCTGCGTCCGACGTGTACTGTTCAGCTTCCATATCGTGGAGATCAGTTGATGATTTACGAAGGTAAAGCCATCACGGTTAAAGCTCTTGAAAGTGGCATCGTCGAATTGAAATTCGACCTCAAGGGTGAGTCCGTCAACAAGTTCAACCGTCTAACCCTGAACGAACTGCGTCAGGCCGTAGACACCATCAAGGCAGATGCTTCGATCAAGGGCGTGATCGTCAGCAGTGGCAAGGACGTGTTCATCGTCGGCGCCGACATCACCGAATTTGTCGACAACTTCAAGCTGCCGGATGCCGAGCTGGTTGCTGGCAATCTCGAAGCCAACAAGATCTTCAGCGATTTCGAAGACCTCAACGTTCCTACCGTAGCGGCCATCAACGGCATCGCGCTGGGCGGCGGTCTGGAAATGTGCCTGGCGGCTGACTATCGCGTCATGTCGACCAAAGCCAAGATTGGTCTGCCGGAAGTCAAACTGGGCATCTACCCAGGCTTCGGCGGCACTGTGCGTCTGCCGCGTCTGATCGGTGTCGACAATGCCATCGAGTGGATTGCCGCCGGCAAGGAAAACCGCCCTGAAGACGCCCTGAAAGTCAGCGCCGTTGACGCCGTGGTTGCTCCAGAGAAGCTGCAGGAAGCTGCCCTTGAACTGATCAAGCGCGCCATCTCCGGCGAGTTCGACTTCAAGGCCAAGCGTCAGCCGAAACTTGAAAAACTCAAGTTGAACGCCATCGAACAAATGATGGCTTTCGAAACCGCCAAAGGTTTCGTCGCCGGTCAAGCAGGCCCGAACTACCCGGCGCCGGTCGAAGCGATCAAGACCATCCAGAAAGCCGCGAACTTCGGTCGTGACAAGGCGCTGGAAGTCGAAGCCGCCGGTTTCGTCAAACTGGCCAAGACCTCTGCCGCGCAGAGCTTGATCGGTCTGTTCCTGAACGATCAGGAACTGAAGAAAAAGGCCAAGGCCTACGACGAAATCGCCAAAGACGTGAAGCAGGCTGCCGTACTCGGCGCGGGCATCATGGGTGGCGGTATCGCCTATCAGTCGGCCTCCAAAGGCACGCCGATCCTGATGAAGGACATCAACGAGCACGGTATCGAGCAGGGTCTGGCCGAAGCCGCCAAACTGCTGGTTGGCCGCGTTGATAAAGGTCGCATGACCGCTGCGAAAATGGCTGAAGTGCTCAACGGCATTCGTCCGACCCTGTCCTACGGCGACTTCGGTCACGTCGATCTGGTGGTTGAAGCGGTCGTCGAGAACCCGAAGGTCAAGCAAGCTGTACTGGCCGAAGTTGAAGCTCAAGTCAAAGAGGACACCATCCTCGCGTCCAACACCTCGACCATTTCCATCAGCCTGCTGGCCAAGGCCCTCAAGCGTCCGGAAAACTTCGTCGGCATGCACTTCTTCAACCCGGTGCACATGATGCCGCTGGTGGAAGTGATCCGTGGTGAGAAGTCCAGCGAACTGGCCGTTGCCACCACCGTTGCCTACGCCAAGAAAATGGGCAAGAACCCGATCGTGGTCAATGACTGCCCGGGCTTCCTGGTCAACCGCGTACTGTTCCCGTACTTCGGCGGCTTCGCCAAGCTGGTCAGCGCCGGTGTCGACTTCGTCCGTATCGACAAGGTCATGGAAAAATTCGGCTGGCCGATGGGCCCGGCATACCTGATGGACGTGGTCGGCATCGACACCGGTCACCACGGTCGTGACGTGATGGCTGAAGGTTTCCCGGACCGCATGAAGGATGACCGTCGTTCGGCCATCGACGTGCTGTACGAAGCCAAGCGCCTGGGTCAGAAGAACGGCAAGGGCTTTTACGCCTACGAAGCCGACAAGAAAGGCAAGCAGAAGAAGGTTGCCGATCCATCGGTGCTGGAAGTGCTCAAGCCGATCGTTTACGAGCAGCGCGAAGTCACTGACGAAGACATCATCAACTGGATGATGATCCCGCTGTGCCTGGAAACCGTGCGTTGCCTGGAAGACGGCATCGTTGAAACCGCCGCCGAAGCCGACATGGGTCTGGTCTACGGTATCGGTTTCCCTCCATTCCGTGGCGGTGCGCTGCGCTACATCGATTCGATCGGTGTTGCCGAGTTCGTTGCCCTGGCTGACCAGTACGCTGATTTGGGCGCGCTGTACCACCCGACCGCGAAGCTGCGCGAAATGGCCAAAAACGGCCAGAGCTTCTTCGGTTAAGCGCCCCCAACTAGAGTGAGAGTGAACTTATGAGCTTGAATCCTAGAGACGTCGTGATTGTCGACTTCGGTCGTACTCCGATGGGCCGCTCCAAGGGCGGCATGCACCGCAACACCCGCGCCGAAGACATGTCGGCGCACCTGATCAGCAAGCTGCTGGAACGCAACGCCAAGGTCGATCCTGCTGAAGTCGAGGACGTGATCTGGGGCTGTGTGAACCAGACTCTGGAGCAGGGCTGGAACATCGCGCGCATGGCGTCGCTGATGACCCAGATCCCGCACACCTCGGCCGGCCAGACCGTCAGCCGTCTGTGCGGTTCGTCGATGAGTGCCCTGCACACTGCCGCGCAAGCGATCATGACCGGCAACGGTGACGTGTTCGTGGTTGGCGGCGTCGAGCATATGGGCCACGTCAGCATGATGCACGGTGTCGATCCGAACCCGCACATGTCCCTGTACGCGGCGAAAGCCTCGGGCATGATGGGCCTGACCGCTGAAATGCTCGGCAAAATGCACGGCATCACTCGCGAACAGCAAGACGCTTTCGGCGTGCGTTCCCACCAGTTGGCCCACAAGGCAACTGTGGAAGGCAAGTTCAAAGACGAAATCATCCCGATGCAGGGCTATGACGAGAACGGTTTCCTGAAACTGTTCGACTACGACGAAACCATTCGTCCGGAAACCACCCTGGAAAGTCTGGCGGCCCTCAAGCCGGCCTTCAATCCAAAGGGCGGCACCGTGACTGCGGGTACTTCGTCGCAGATCACCGATGGTGCTTCGTGCATGATCGTGATGTCGGCGCAGCGTGCGCAGGACCTGGGCATTCAGCCGATGGCGGTGATCCGTTCGATGGCTGTGGCGGGTGTGGATCCGGCGATCATGGGCTATGGTCCAGTTCCGGCCACACAAAAAGCCCTGAAGCGTGCGGGCCTTGGCATCAACGATATCGACTTCTTCGAGCTCAACGAAGCTTTCGCTGCACAGGCCCTGCCAGTGCTGAAAGATCTGAAAGTACTCGACAAGATGAACGAGAAGGTTAACCTGCACGGCGGCGCGATCGCCCTGGGTCACCCGTTCGGTTGCTCCGGTGCGCGTATTTCCGGCACCTTGCTGAACGTGATGAAGCAGAATAGCGGCACCTTCGGGGTGGCCACTATGTGCATTGGTCTCGGCCAAGGCATCTCCACCGTCTTCGAACGCGTTTAAGCGTCTCGTCGATGGAAGCCGGGGCCAAGTGCCCCGGTTTTTGTTTTTGCGGATTTATTTTGTTTTTATTTTGAAAAAATTTGAGTGAGGGCCGAAGCATGCCGATACAACCTGGGCTCTACCAACATTACAAAGGTCCGCAGTACCGCGTATTCAGTGTTGCGCGGCATTCCGAGACCGAGGAAGAAGTGGTCTTTTACCAAGCCCTGTATGGCGATTACGGCTTTTGGGTGCGCCCTTTGAGCATGTTCGTCGAGTCGGTCGAGGTTGACGGCGAGCAGGTGCCACGCTTTGCTTTGGTGCAAGCCGAACCGAGCCTTTTTACCAAGGCATGAGGCGAGTGCGCACAGAACCCTGTGCTTGACCTCACCTTGTATCAACTATATATAGCGGTGCCGCGTCAGGCGCCAACCGCCTTTCACTTCTAGAATTCAGGAATTTTCTGATCCATGGGCAAATCGCTGGTCATTGTGGAATCCCCGGCTAAGGCCAAGACCATCAACAAGTATCTGGGTAACCAATACGTGGTGAAGTCGAGTATCGGCCATATCCGAGACCTGCCCACCAGCGGTTCGGCTAGCGCCAGCAAAGAGCCAGCCGCCAAGCGTGGCAAGGCCGCTGCAGGCGAAGGTCCGGTGCTCACGCCGAAAGAGAAGGCGCGCAAGCAGTTGGTCTCACGTATGGGTGTCGATCCCGATCATGGCTGGAAGGCCAAGTACGAGATCCTCCCGGGCAAGGAAAAGGTCATCGAAGAGCTGCGCCGGCTCGCCAAGGATGCTGACACCATCTATCTCGCAACCGACTTGGATCGCGAGGGGGAAGCCATTGCCTGGCACCTGCGCGAAGCCATCGGTGGTGACGACAGCCGCTACAAGCGCGTGGTGTTCAACGAAATCACCAAGAAGGCGATTCAGGAGGCCTTCTCCGAGCCCGGCGAGCTGGACATCGACCGTGTGAATGCCCAGCAGGCGCGTCGTTTCCTCGACCGCGTCGTGGGCTACATGGTCTCGCCGCTGCTGTGGGCCAAGATTGCCCGTGGCCTGTCCGCCGGTCGCGTGCAATCGGTTGCCGTGAAGCTGGTGGTCGAGCGCGAGCGCGAAATCCGTGCGTTCAACCCGGAAGAATACTGGGAAGTGCACGCCGACCTTGGCACTGCCAAGGGCTCGACCGTGCGTTTCGAAGTGGCGCGTGAAAAGGGTGAAGCCTTCAAGCCGCTGAATGAAGCACAGGCCACGGCTGCACTGGAGAAACTCAAGTCCTCCAGCTACAGCATCGTCAAGCGCGAAGACAAACCGACCAGCAGCAAGCCGTCGGCACCGTTCATCACGTCCACCCTGCAACAGGCCGCAAGCAACCGCCTGGGCTTTGGCGTGAAGAAAACCATGATGATGGCCCAGCGTCTGTACGAAGCTGGCTACATCACTTATATGCGTACCGACTCGACCAACCTGTCGGCCGATGCCGTGGCGATGGCGCGCACTTACATCGAAGATGAGTTCGGCAAGAAGTACCTGCCGGAAACGCCGAACGTCTACAGCAGCAAGGAAGGCGCACAAGAGGCTCACGAAGCGATTCGTCCGTCCGACGCCAACACCACGCCGAGCAAGCTGGCTGGTATGGAGCGTGATGCTGAGCGTCTGTATGAGCTGATCTGGCGCCAGTTCCTCGCTTGCCAGATGCTGCCGGCGCAATACCTGTCGACCACCGTCAGTGTGGCGGCGGGTGACTTCGAGCTGCGTGCCAAGGGCCGCATCCTCAAGTTCGACGGTTACACCCGCGTTCTGCCGCAGATCGCCAAGCCTGGCGATGACGATGTTCTGCCGGACATGGCGCAAGGCGACGTGATGAAGCTGATCACGCTCGATCCGTCCCAGCACTTCACCAAGCCGCCGGCGCGTTACTCCGAAGCCAGTCTGGTCAAGGAAATGGAAAAACGCGGCATCGGTCGTCCTTCGACTTACGCAGCGATCATTTCGACCATTCAGGACCGCGGCTATGTGACCCTGCACAACCGTCGTTTCTATTCGGAAAAGATGGGCGACATCGTCACTGAGCGTCTGTCCGAGAGCTTCTCCAACCTCATGGACTACGGCTTCACTGCCGGCATGGAAGAGAACCTTGATGACGTGGCCCAGGGCGAGCGTGACTGGAAAAACGTGTTGGACGAGTTCTATGGCGATTTCAAGAAGAAGCTCGAGGTAGCCGAGAATCCGGACAATGGCATGCGTGCCAACCAGCCGGTCATGACCGACATTCCGTGCACCACGTGCGGCCGTCCGATGCAGATCCGTACCGCCTCGACCGGTGTGTTCCTCGGTTGCTCAGGCTACAGCCTGCCGCCGAAGGAGCGCTGCAAGGCCACCGTCAACCTGGTGCCGGGCGACGAAATTGCTGCGGACGACGAAGGTGAGTCGGAATCGCTGGTGCTGCGTGGCAAGCATCGCTGCCCGATCTGCAGCACGGCGATGGATGCCTACCTGCTCGACGAGAAACGCAAACTGCACATCTGCGGTAACAACCCGGATTGCGCGGGCTACGAGATCGAAGAGGGTAACTACCGCATCAAGGGCTACGAAGGTCCAAGCCTGGAATGCGACAAGTGTGGCAGCGAGATGCAACTCAAGACCGGCCGTTTCGGCAAGTTCTTCGGTTGCACCAACCCGACCTGCAAGAACACCCGCAAACTGCTCAAGAGCGGTGATGCGGCGCCGCCGAAGATGGATCCGGTGAAGATGCCTGAGCTGAAATGCGAAAAGGTCAACGACACCTACATCCTGCGCGACGGTGCTTCCGGTCTGTTCCTCGCGGCCAGTCAGTTCCCGAAAAACCGTGAGACCCGTGCTCCGCTGGTGATTGAAATTCTGCCGCACAAGGACGAAATCGATCCGAAGTACCACTTCCTGTGTGAAGCGCCACAGAAGGACCCTGACGGCCTGCCGGCGGTGATCCGCTATAGCCGCAAGACCAAGGAGCAATACGTGCAGACCGAAGTCGACGGCAAGCCTACCGGCTGGAAAGCGTTCTACGACGGTGGCAAGTGGACCGTTGAAGACAAGCGCACGAAAGCCAAGGCTGAGTAAGCGCCGGTCCGATACACAAAAGGCCGCATGATGACCCTCGGGTTTCATGCGGCCTTTTTGTTTTGTGCTTGCGGTCGGCTCCGCTGATCCATGACACTGTCAGGTCTGTGTGACGTAATTATTTCGCTGTGGAGACTGCCGGCATGGCGCACGAACTCTATACCCGCACCAATCAGAAGATCTATTTCGCCGGCTTGTCGCTGGAAGCGCTGGCGCGCGCCGAAGAGGGGCGAGCGATGAACGCGTTGGCGTTGATTCAGGCGGGACGTGAATCCGCGTTATTCCACCTCTATGGCGCGCTGTTGGGTTTATGCCATGAGATTGCCGGGTTCTATCGTTTGCCCCAGGCCAGCGCGCCTCGAGCCGAGGTTTTGCTGACCCGCGAAGTGCTGGAAACGATTGCGATCCCCGAATTGGCCGAGATGATTGAGCTGGCAGGTAATCCGGAAACCTGGCTGGCGAAACTATTGGCGGCGCATTCGGCGCTGTTCCAGCCACCACGGGTGCCGCACAAGCCCAAGGGCGATGTGACGCAGCCGTTGATTCAGGCCGTTAATCTGGATGAAGAGGAGGCGCCGCAGGAACTGACTCGCGAAGAGCTGGAGAGCTGGCGGCAGAATCTCAAAGGCTTGGCCATTCGTTTTCGCGAAGGATTGAACGAGTGTTGAGGTCGATTGACACGGTGGCAATATGAAACATGCTGCTGGTCAAGATCCCGAGCGAAGCCTGAATGATGTCTATATAATCCCTGCCTTTCGTGGAGAACAGACCTATATGCCAACGTCCTTTCTAGAAATTGTCGAGTTACCAGACGGCCGAATCGAACTGCGCAGGGCTGAGGACGAGGGTTCTCTGGTGACGCTGGATTTCTCCGAGGATGCCAAGACGTTCCTGCAGGGGCAGCATGTCGAGATCGCCAAGGCGATGTTGAGTGTTGGCGTGCAGATGGCGGGTCGGATGATCGAAGGTGAGTTTGATAAAGATGAGGGGCCACGGGTTCTTCATTGATCCCTGCCTGTTTTTGTCGGTACCGCTTCAGATCGGCTTCTCTGTCCCTGGAGAAGCCCTGCGCTCCAAACAGCGCGCGTTGTCAGTGAGTCAACCCAATCGGATGTTCAGGCTTTGAGCGTCGCCCGTGCGTGCAGCGCTGATCAGTTGTTGCCGCGATTGGGCATTCAGCGGGTTGAGCCAGGTCACCACCGTATGACTGCGCGCCAGGCGCAGTGCTTCGCAGGCCAGTTGCTGGGCGCTCTGAGTGCCGCGCGGTTGCAGCAGTAGAATCCGTTCACGATTCAGGCCCGCATCCCGAAGCCATGCCTGGGTCAGGCTGGCCGGTGGCGCAATCAGCGTCAGCCAGCGTGCGTCCTGGTCCTCGCTGAGTTCGCGCAGGATCGGGGCGAGCAGGTTCAGGCAGTTCCCGGCCGCACCGCGCAGTGACAGCTCACTGAATACTTCGGGTTCGGCATTCCAGGGACGCTCGACCACTTCTTTCAGGATCGGCGCCATCGGTTGCGCCAGAAACGCTTCGAATAAAGGCAGTTGTGTTTGCTGAGGTGTGTGTGGGGACTGCATAAAGCCTCCTTTAGCGGCGGATTACGCCGACACTCAAGCCTTCGATCACCAGTTCCTGATCTTTCAGGTCAACTTCGATAGGCGCGAACTCAGGGTTTTCGGCGATCAGCCAGACCTTGCTGCCTTCGCGCTTGAAGCGTTTGACGGTCACTTCATCACCGATTCGCGCCACGACAACCTGGCCGTTACGGGCTTCGCGGGTGGTATGAACCGCCAGCAGGTCACCGTCGAAAATACCGATGTCCTTCATGCTCATGCCGTGAACGCGCAGCAGGTAGTCGGCGCGTGGATGGAAGAAGGCAGGGTTGATGTTGCAGGATTCTTCGATGTGCTGCTGGGCGAGAATCGGTGCGCCGGCAGCGACTCGGCCAATGATCGGCAGGGTAGAGTCGTCGGCCTTGGCTTCGAAGCCCGGGATGCGAATGCCGCGGGATGCGCCAGGCGTCATCTCGATGGCGCCCTTGCGGGCCAGTGCCTTCAGGTGTTCTTCTGCCGCGTTGGGCGACTTGAAGCCCAGCTCCTGAGCGATTTCCGCACGGGTTGGCGGGTAGCCGTTGTCTTCGAGGCAGCGTTTGATAAAGGCCAGAATCTCGGCTTGGCGTGGCGTCAGCTTTA
>NZ_QAIU01000234.1:2418-10968 GCF_003061205.1 Pseudomonas sp. HMWF006 | reverse complement strand
CTGTCTTTTTATACAGTGACTGGGATTATATACAGTGAAGCGGTCTTGGCAATGCCCGTTTTTTTACCGGCCGCCAGACGGTCGGCAAGGGTGTTTATTAATGCGATGGGCTTGTGTGGTTAAATAGCTGACCGACCATTCCCAAAACGAACCGGCAGGCTTGACAAGGCACAGGCTGAAACGTATGTTTCAAACAAGTGTTTGTCAGGCGGAGTAGCCATGGCCCAGTCGGAAACCGTTGAACGCATTCTTGATGCTGCCGAGCAGTTGTTCGCGGAGAAAGGTTTCGCTGAAACCTCATTGCGTTTGATCACCAGCAAGGCAGGCGTCAACCTGGCAGCGGTGAACTATCACTTCGGTTCGAAAAAAGCGTTGATCCAGGCGGTGTTCTCGCGTTTTCTCGGGCCGTTCTGCATCAGCCTCGATAAAGAACTGGAGCGGCGTCAGGCCAAGCCTGAAAACAAGCCGACCCTCGAAGAACTGCTGGAAATCCTTGTCGAACAGGCTCTGGTGGTTCAGCCACGCAGCGGCAACGACCTGTCGATCTTCATGCGTTTGCTGGGTCTTGCGTTCAGCCAGAGCCAGGGTCACCTGCGGCGTTACCTTGAAGACATGTACGGCAAGGTGTTCCGTCGTTACATGCTGCTGGTTAATGAGGCCGCACCACGCATTCCACCGATCGAACTTTTCTGGCGCGTGCACTTCATGCTCGGCGCCGCAGCGTTCAGCATGTCCGGTATCAAGGCGCTGCGTGCAATTGCCGAGACCGATTTCGGCGTCAACACCTCCATCGAACAGGTCATGCGCCTGATGGTGCCGTTCCTGGCGGCCGGCATGCGCGCCGAAACCGGTGTCACCGATGCGGCGATGGCCACCGCACAACTGCGTCCGCGCAGCAAATCGACGCCGGTCGCCGCCAAGGTTTGACCGCGCACGGGTGGGCGCAGCAGCTTGTATCCGCTAAGCTAGCCGCCCATGCCGACTCTCGTTCTGAACCCGATTCTGATGAAAACCGCTGACCTGCCGGGCACTGCCCACGGCAGCGATTTCATGCGGATCGGGTTTTTCGTTTTCAAGGAATCTCTATGACTGCTGGCCTGCAAGGCTCGTTGATGGTGGACGTCGCCGGTACCTGGCTGACGGCCGAAGATCGCCAATTGTTGCGCCAGCCCGAAGTGGGTGGCCTGATCATTTTTGCCCGCAACATCGAGCATCCACGGCAGGTGCGTGAGCTGAGTGCGGCCATTCGCGCCATTCGCCCGGATCTGTTGCTGGCGGTGGACCAGGAGGGCGGTCGCGTGCAGCGCCTGCGTCAGGGCTTTGTGCGTCTGCCGGCCATGCGCGCCATCGCTGACAATCCGAATGCCGAATACCTCGCGGAGCAATGCGGCTGGATCATGGCCACCGAAGTGCTGGCGGTCGGCCTCGACCTGAGCTTCGCCCCGGTGCTGGATCTGGATTATCAGCGCAGTGCGGTGGTGGGTACCCGTTCGTTCGAAGGTGATCCGGAGCGCGCAGCACTGCTCGCCGGGGCGTTCATTCGCGGTATGAACAGTGCCGGCATGGCCGCCACTGGCAAGCACTTCCCCGGTCATGGTTGGGCCGAAGCCGACTCACACGTTGCGATCCCGAACGACGAGCGCAGCCTCGACGAGATCCGCGCCCATGACCTCGTACCGTTCGCCCGACTCAGCCAACAACTGGCCGCTGTCATGCCGGCCCACGTCATTTATCCGCAAGTGGATTCGCAGCCTGCCGGTTTCTCCCGGCGCTGGTTGCAGGACATCCTGCGTGGCGAGTTGCAGTTTGACGGTGTGATCTTCAGCGACGATCTGTCGATGGCCGGTGCCCATGTGGTGGGCGATGCTGCCAGCCGTATCGAAGCGGCCCTGAGTGCCGGCTGCGACATGGGCCTGGTGTGCAACGACCGTGCAGCGGCCGAACTGGCCCTGAGTGCCGCGCAACGGTTGAAGGTCAAGCCTTCTGCCCGCATCGCGCGCATGCGTGGCCAGGCGTTCGCCAGCACCGATTACCGCCAGGATCCGCGCTGGCTCACCGCCATCGGCGCGCTCAAAGACGCTCAACTGATTGATTAAGGACGTTTCGCTATGACGGTATACGCAATCATCGGTGGCACCGGCCTGACCCGGCTCGAAGGCTTGAGCATTCGTCAGTCGCTGGCCGTGGACACGCCTTATGGCGCGCCTTCGGCCAAGGTGCAGGTCGGTGAGTATGCCGGCAAGGAGGTGCTGTTCCTCGCCCGTCACGGCCACCCGCATCGCTTCCCGCCACACAAGGTCAACTACCGCGCCAACCTGTGGGCGTTGAAGCAGGCCGGGGCTGAAGCGATCATCGCGGTGAATGCCGTAGGCGGGATTCACCCAGCGATGCGCACCGGGCATTTCTGCGTGCCGCATCAGATCGTTGACTACACCAGCGGCCGTGAACACACGTTTTTCGCCGACGATCTCGAACATGTCACCCACATTGACTTCAGCTTCCCCTACAGCGAACCGCTGCGTCAGCAGTTGATTGCCGCAGTGGCCGCCGAGGGTTGCGAATACAGCGATCAAGGTGTGTATGCCTGCACCCAGGGCCCGCGTCTGGAGACTGTGGCCGAAATCGTGCGTCTGGAGCGTGATGGCTGCGACATCGTTGGCATGACCGGCATGCCGGAAGCGGCGCTGGCGCGTGAACTCGAACTGGATTACGCATGTCTGGCGCTGGTGGTCAATCCGGCGGCGGGCAAGTCCACCGCGGTGATCACCATGGCCGAGATCGAACAGGCGTTGCAGGGCGGCATGGGCAAGGTGAAATCAGTGCTGGCACGGGTATTGGCTGGGTGAAAGGCTGACAGCGCCATGACGATAATCATCAGTCAGCTTCACTCGCTGCCATGGACTGAGGCCTTCAACCGTAATGCTTTGGCCAAAGCCCGCGTTTACGCCATCGAGGACCGGATAAAAATCCATTTGGTCGATGACGAGATGATTGAGGCGGCCTGCGCGGGTTCTGAAAGTTACGTTTATCAACAGGTCATCTATCTGGTTAAAGATGAGCAGGAGCGATTCGGCCTGCGATGCTTTTGCTCCTGCCCGGTGGAAATCAACTGCAAGCACAGCGCAGCGGTGCTCTTTCACTTGCAGGATCGCGCGGCTGAAGAGACTGACCGTGATGCCCCGGTTCAGTTGAATAGAGCACTGGAGCACTGGCTTTCCACTATTCCTGTGACGACCCAGTCTTTTGAAGAGGCCTCGCAAGCGGCCAGTACGCGACTGTTTTACAAACTCAAGGCCACGCCGGTTTCGGGCAAATGGCTGGTCGAAATATTCAAGGTTTACCAGCTCAAGAGTGGCGAGCTGCGCGACGTTAAGCCGTTGTTTTCGCTATCAGACATGCTGATGCGCCAGCCCGGTTATCTGAACGAACTGGACCTGCGGATTGCCAGGCTGTTGGTGGCCACGCACTCCCATCATGCCTATTACAGCGGCTATCCGCTGGACGGTCGCAGTGGCGCCGAATTGCTCGAAATGTTGTTGAACACGCGGCGCCTGTATCTGGATTTTGAAACATTGCAGCCGCTGACTTCGGGCGCGAGTAGAAGCGCGCAGTTTGCCTGGGCCGAACAAGCCAATGGCAGTTTTCGCCCGCAATGGAGTAGTGATGAAGCGTCAGTGGAAACAGTGCTCGCGCTGGAACCTCTTTATTACCTGGATCGAGAGCGGCAACAAATCGGCCCGCTATGCAGCGAGTTCGATGAAAAGCTCGCCTGTCATCTAGCATTGGCGCCGGAGATTCCGGCACGTCAGGCCATGCAGTTCAGCCATCGAATGAGTGTGGCTACTCAGGTCGCCCCGCCGCACAAGTTGACGGAGCGGATCATCGACGATGTTTTGCCCAAGGCTCATCTGACCCTCGCCAGCGGCAAGCGCTACACTCGCTGGCAGTACGAGCCGGAGCACCGAGCCGCTTTGCTGTTCACCTACGGCGGTCTTCCCGTACAGGATCGCAACCCGGAGGTGGTGGTTCTTTCGGGCGTTGAAACCCAGCGTATCCAGCGTCAGCCCGCCGCCGAAAAAGCCCTGCGTCAGCAATTGCAGAAACACGGTTTCAAAAAGGCCACGCGCAAAAGCAGCGTTGATCATCCGGGTGAGCGGTTTGATCTGCCCGATGATTCAGCCTGGCTCACATTTGCTCAGAATGGCATTCCCGCGCTGCGTGAAGCAGGCTGGCAGATTGACGTCAGCCATAACTTTCATTTCAACGTGGAGAAAGTCGAGCACTGGTACGCCGAGGTTGAGGAAGAGTCGGGGCGGCAGTGGTTTGATCTGCAGTTAGGGATTGTCGTCAACGGTGAGCGCCACAGCCTGCTGCCGATTTTTCTGCACCTGTTACGCGCCCAGCCGATGCTTCTCGATCCAGCCAACCTCGCTCAGCGCGGTGATGATGAGTTGCTGTTGGTCGAGTTGGGTGCCGGGCGCTTCAGCGCTAACATCAGTGGCAAAGTCGCCCTGCCTTTTGGTCGGGTCAAACCGTTGCTGGCCACACTCAGCGAGTTGTATCTGGGCAATCATCATGGCGATAAGTTGCGCTTGAGTGCTCCCGATGCAGCACGCCTGAGTTTGCTGGAAGGTGTATCGCTGGAATGGCAGGGCGGCGAACGGTTGCGCAATTTTGCCCGGCGCCTGCGTGAATCCACTTACACGCAAGTCGTAGCACCGCTCGGTCTCAATGCGCAGATGCGACCCTATCAGCTCGAAGGCTTGAGCTGGATGCAAACCCTGCGTGAGCTGGAGGTTGGCGGTATCCTCGGCGATGACATGGGGCTGGGTAAAACGCTGCAAACCCTGGCGCACCTGTTAACGGAAAAGCAGGCGGGGCGGCTTGATCGTCCTGCGCTGGCGGTAATGCCCACCAGTCTGATCCCTAACTGGCTGGACGAGGCGTTGCGTTTTACGCCGCAGTTGAGGGTGCTGGCGCTACATGGCGCGGGGCGGAAAAAAGACTTCGCCAGTTTTGCCGAATACGATCTGGTGTTGACCACTTACGCTTTGCTGCCGAGGGACCTTGAGGTTCTGCAGCCGCAGTTGTGGAGCGCGCTGATTCTCGATGAGGCGCAGAACATCAAGAATCCGGTCAGTAAGGCTGCTCAAGCCGCACGTGATTTGCAAGCCCGGCAGCGCTTGTGTTTGAGCGGCACCCCAATGGAAAACCACTTGGGCGAGTTGTGGTCGCAGTTCCACTTCTTGATGCCCGGTTGGCTGGGTGACAGTAAAGCGTTCAATCGTGATTACCGTACACCGATTGAAAAACACGGCAACGCCGAGCGCATGCAGCATCTGACGGCGCGAATAAAGCCGTTCTTGCTGCGACGCAAAAAGGACCAGGTGGCGACCGAGTTGCCACCGAAAACCGAAATTGTGCATTGGGTCGATCTCAGCGACGGTCAACGCGACGTGTATGAAACGGTTCGCGTGGCGATGGACAAAAAAGTCCGCGACGAAATTGCCCGCAGTGGTGTGGCGCGCAGTCAGATCATCATTCTTGATGCCTTGCTCAAGCTGCGTCAGGTCTGTTGCGACTTGCGCTTGATCAATATGCCGCTGACTGCGAAGGCGCTGCGTTCGGGGAGTGGCAAGCTGCTCAGTTTGATGGAGATGCTTGAAGAGCTGATTGGCGAGGGTCGCAGGATCCTGCTGTTCTCCCAGTTCACGTCGATGCTGGCTTTGATCGAGCAAGAGTTGCAGCAACGTGAAGTCAGCTATTCGCTGCTGACCGGTGAAACCGCAGATCGGCGCACGCCAGTGAAAGACTTCCAGAGCGGCAAGGTGTCGCTGTTTCTGATCAGTCTGAAGGCCGGGGGCACAGGTTTGAACCTGACTGCGGCAGACACGGTGATCCACTTCGACCCTTGGTGGAACCCGGCAGTGGAGAATCAGGCCACCGATCGCGCGTATCGAATCGGGCAAAACAACCCGGTATTCGTTTACAAGCTGATTGCCCGCGGCACGGTAGAGGAAAAAATCCAGGCACTGCAGCAGGAAAAGGCTGCGCTGGCCGGGGCGGTGCTGGAAGGTGGCACGACAGGTGGGTTCAAGCTGGAGCAGACTGACATTGAGGCGCTGTTTGCGCCGCTGCCGGTTTCCACGGGTTGATGGTTTAAGCCTGGGCTCGATATCTGAGGGCCCCATCGCTGGCAATTTGTCTGAAAAGCGCATCTCAGCGCTTGTCGAGCTTATCCGGCAACGGCGCAAACAGCGCTTCAATATCATCACTCTGCAGTTTCCAGTCCCCGGCCTTGCGTCCATCCAGCACGCCCGCTGCCAAGTCGGATTTTTCCTTCTGCAGGTGCTGAATTTTCTCTTCCACCGTGCCCCGGGCAATCATCTTGTAGACGAACACCGGTTTCTCCTGGCCGATCCGATACGCACGGTCAGTGGCCTGATTCTCGGTCGCCGGGTTCCACCATGGGTCGTAGTGAATCACTGTATCCGCTTCGGTCAGGTTCAATCCCACGCCGCCGGCCTTCAGGCTGATCAGAAAGATCTGACGATTGCCGCTCTGGAACTCCTTCACCGGTGTGCGTCGGTCCCGGGTCTGACCGGTCAGCAGCGCATAGGCGATCTTGCGTTTTTTCAGTTCCTCTTCGATCAATGACAGCATCGAGGTGAACTGCGAAAACAGCAGTATCCGCCGACCTTCCTCAAACAGCTCCTCGAGCATTTCCATCAGGCTGTCGAGCTTGCCCGACGTGCTGCCGCGAGCGGGCAGGGTGGCGTCGTTGACCAGGCGCAGGTCGCAGCAGACCTGACGCAATTTCAGCAGTGCTTCCAGAATGATGATCTGACTGCGCGCCACGCCTTTGCGCGTGATTTCATCGCGGACCTTCTTGTCCATCGCCAGGCGCATGGTTTCGTACACATCGCGCTGCGCTTCGTTGAGGTCGACCCAATGGATGATCTCGGTTTTCGGTGGCAACTCGGTGGCCACCTGTTCTTTGGTGCGGCGCAGCAGAAACGGTTTTATCCGGCCGTTGAGGTGCTGAAGCCTGACTTCGCTGCCGCGCTTTTCAATCGGCACGCGGTAGTCGGCGTTGAAGCTTTTGACGTCGCCAAGCCAGCCGGGCAGCAGGAAGTGGAACAGCGACCATAGCTCTCCCAGATGGTTTTCCAGCGGCGTACCGCTGAGGCACAGACGCTGCCGCGCATTCAGCTCTCGCGCCGCTTGGGCGGCTTTGCTGTTCGGGTTCTTGATGTACTGCGCTTCATCCAGCACCAACACATGCAGGGGTTGCCTGGCCAGGCGCTCGACATCCTTGGGCAGCAATGCATAGGTGGTGAGGATCAGGTCGAAGTCAGCGAGGTGGTCAAAGTGCTTTTTGCGGCCGGCACCGTACAGCGCCACCACTTTCAGTTGCGGGGTGAAGTGCGCCGCTTCATCGAGCCAGTTGGGAATCAGGCTGGTGGGCATGACCACCATGCACGGCCGGTCAAGGCGTCCGGCGTTTTTTTCGCTGAGAATGTGCGCCAGCGTTTGCAGGGTTTTGCCCAGTCCCATGTCGTCCGCCAGAATCCCGCCAACTTGCAGCTGTCGCAGCGATTGCATCCAGCTCAAGCCTTCGAGTTGGTACGGCCGCAACGTCGCGTTCAGCCCCTGCGGCGCATCGGCGCTGAAATCGCGAATGTCGCGCAGGCGCTGAGCAAACGTACGGATCTGCTCACCGCCTTCCCACAGCAGCGGAATGCCTTCCAGCGAATTGAGACGCGTGGCATCGGCCTTGCTCAGGCGCAGGGTGGTTTCCCCCGGCTCCTGGAGATAAAACTCGCCGAGGGTCGTCAGCACCGGCTTCAGTCGGCCCAGCGGCAGCGCCACCTGCAATGGCCCGTGCTCGCTGTTGCGCTGCGGAATATTCACCAGAATCAGTTCGTCATCGCGCCGGCGCGCCAGGCGTTCCGGGTTGAGGATTTCCGTGTGCGAGCGCATCAGGTTGAGCAGGATCGGCAGCAGGCTCAGGCGTTCACCGTTGACGATGATGCCCAGTTCCAGATCGAACCAGTCGCGTTCCGGTGCCTGTTCGACGGTGGCGTACCAGTCATCCACGGCCGTCAGGTCGAAGCCGAACTCTTCGTCGATCTGCAATTCCCAGCCCTGCGTGCGCAGCTTCGGCAGATCATTGAGGGTGAAGGTCAGCCAGGCACTGTCGTTGACCATCTCATACAGCTCGCCGGCGCTTTCCGGCAGGGCTTTGCTCTGGCGGGTGGCAATACGAAAGCCGAGGATTCGTAACTGTTCGCGGTAGGACTGTTCGACGTCCGGGTGGCGTTTTATCCGTAATGTCTGGCTTTCCTGACGTATCAGGATGTCGCTGTTTTTCTGCCCGCTGACGTATTCGTCGAGATAGCTGAACGACAGCGCCGCGCGGTGCTGAATGTAGCGCTGCATCTTGCCGTTGCGCGGT
Organism: Pseudomonas sp. HMWF006; assembly: GCF_003061205.1. Lineage (NCBI taxonomy): Bacteria > Pseudomonadati > Pseudomonadota > Gammaproteobacteria > Pseudomonadales > Pseudomonadaceae > Pseudomonas > Pseudomonas sp. HMWF006. Next base: position 2,510 of record NZ_QAIU01000234.1, on the reverse strand, counting down.
TCGAAAGCGCTGAATTCGACACTGGCCAGCCACAGGCGCGGGACCGGCTGAACGTTATCCACCAGCACTTGCGGCGGGGCTTTCGGGCTGCG
>NZ_QAIU01000234.1:0-2405 GCF_003061205.1 Pseudomonas sp. HMWF006 | reverse complement strand
CAGCAGCACCGCTGCGCAATGTTTGCAGTTGCTGCGAACCGGGCAGGTGCACGCGGCCTCCACCAGCAGCAAGGTGCCTTTGGCCGACTCGCGCAGCGTAATGGTCTGACGGTAGACATTGCCGCCAGAGCCTTCGCAACTGGCGGTGATGGTCGCATCGCCGACCTGGGCGATACGGACCCGGTTCTCCAGGGCGTAGCGCCGGCCACGCTCCAGGCTTTGTTCCTTGAATCGGCTGACCCAGGAGGGTGCCAACGGTTTACTCAGGGGCGGGGGCATAAGGACTTCGATCAGTCCGGAATGGCTTCAGGCGCTTCCCGCGGCGCCGGCGCCGTCAGGGAAGTGATCTTGATCAGCAGGGCCAGGTGGCCGTTGTCGAGATAGTTGAGTTGGCCATTCTTGGTGTGGCTGTCCTGCTTCAGGCGTTCGCTGGCGGTGACCATGCCGTTGGCGTCGATCTGGTTGACCCAGAAATCGGCATTCACATCGGTGAAGCGGCCCAGCTTCATTTCCAGCGTGCCCTCGATCGGGAACTGGCCGAACTGTTCCTTGCCGTCGCTGACGGCCACCTTGGTCGGCGTCTCGCCGAGGGTCTGTTGCCAGGCCTTGTGCAGCAGCACACTGTAATCGCCGCTGGCAGTGAGTTTGTTGGCCACTTCATTCAGCGCGGGTGTGCGCTGGCTGTCGTCGCCCAGACGCTGGGCGCCGGCGGCCCAGTCTTCCGGGGCGGCGCGGCTGACGATCGCCGGCACCGCGTTCTGGCGGACCAGAATCATCTCGACCATATAGGTGTCATCGGCAAACGCCGTGGGTGCGACCAGAGTCAGCAGCAAGGTCAGCGAACGAAACAGGCGCATTGGGCGTCCTTCAAGCAGTTTTCGGGATGAGGCGCTCGAACAGCGCCTCTACAGTATTAAAGCGCTCTTCCGCGCGCTCCATCGGCACCTGGAACTTGAACATCGTGGCGCCTTCGAATTTGTAGCGTTTTGGCTGGCTCTGGATCAGTTTGATCAGGGTCATCGGGTCGACCGGCGTCTGCGCGGCGAACTCGATACGTCCGCCCTGCGGCCCGCCATCGACCTTTTTGATGCCCAACTGTTCGGCCTGCAATTTCAAGGCAGTGATGCGCACCAGGTTCTTGGTCGGCTCCGGCAGCAGGCCGAAGCGGTCGATCATCTCGACCTGCAGATCCTTCAGGCCCTCTTCGTCAGTGGCCGATGCAATGCGCTTGTACAGAATCAGGCGCGCATGCACATCCGGCAGGTAGTCTTCCGGAATCAGTGCCGGCACCCGCAGGTTGACCTCCGGGCCACCGCCGAGCGGTTGATCGAGGTTCGGCTGCTCGCCCTTGCGGATCGACTTCACCGCACGCTCCAGCATCTCCATATACAGCGTGAAGCCCACGGCCTGGATCTGGCCGCTCTGGCCATCGCCGAGCAATTCACCGGCGCCACGGATTTCCAGGTCGTTAGTGGCCAGCACGAAACCGGCGCCGAGGTCCTGGGTATTGGCAATCGCCTCCAGACGCTTTTCCGCATCCGCGGTGATTTGCTGGCGCGGCGGGGTCAGCAGGTAAGCGTACGCCTGGTGGTGACTGCGACCGACTCGACCGCGCAACTGGTGCAGTTGCGCCAGGCCGAATTTGTCGGCGCGCTCGATGATGATGGTGTTGGCGCTCGGCACGTCGATGCCGGTCTCGATGATGGTCGAGGCGATCAGCACGTTGAAGCGCTTGTGATAGAAGTCGCTCATCACCTGTTCGAGTTCGCGTTCGCGCATCTGCCCGTGACCGATACCGATCCGTGCTTCTGGCACCAGTTCGGCGAGATCTGCCGCGCATTTTTCAATGGTCTTCACGTCGTTGTGCAGGTAGTAAACCTGTCCGCCGCGCAGCAGTTCACGCAGCAGGGCTTCTTTGACCGTGCTCTTGTTCTGCTCCATGACGAAGGTGCGCACCGACAGGCGTCGTGCCGGCGGCGTGGCGATGATCGACAGGTCGCGCATGCCCGACACCGCCATGTTCAGCGTGCGCGGAATCGGCGTGGCGGTCAGGGTGAGGATGTCGACTTCGCTGCGCAGGGCCTTGAGCTGTTCTTTCTGGCGCACGCCGAAACGGTGCTCTTCGTCGATGATCACCAGCCCGAGGTTTTTGATCTTGACGTCGTCCTGCAGCAATTTGTGCGTGCCGATGACGATGTCGATCTTGCCTTCGGCCAGATCGGCGACGGCGGCGTTCACTTCCTTGGCCGATTTGAAGCGGCTCATCACTTCCACGGTCACCGGCCAGTCGGCGAAGCGGTCGCGGAAGCTGTTGTAGTGTTGCTGGGCGAGCAGGGTGGTCGGCACCAGAATCGCCACCTGCCGACCGCCATGCACGGCGATGAACGCGGCGCGCATGGCCACTT
>NZ_QAIU01000233.1:10427-19256 GCF_003061205.1 Pseudomonas sp. HMWF006 | reverse complement strand
AAATGGTTGCCCCCGCCGGTGCCGGTGTGGCGGCCGTCGATCATGAATTTCTCGGTGGTCAGACGGGTCTGGCGTGCCTGGTCATAAAGAAACTCGGTGCGTTCGACCAACTCGTCCCAGGTTGCCGACGGCTGCACGTTGACCTCGATCACGCCCGGATCCGGGGTGATGCGCAAGTTGCTCAGGCGCGGATCGCCTGGCGGTTCGTAGCCTTCCAGCAGCACCGGGCAACGCAGTTCTGCGGCCGTCGCCTCAATGGCCGCGACCAGCTCCAGATAGTCCTCGAGCCGCTCCAGCGGCGGCATGAACAGGTACAAACGCCCCTCGCGAGCTTCGGCGCAAAACGCGGTGCGGGTCAGCCAGTCGGCGGATTCGTCGATCTGCGGCACACGCTCGTCAACGCTCGCAGGTTCAGCGTGGCGGTTGAGCTGCGCGGTATCCGGCAACGCGGGAAAATCCTGATTCGGATCCTGAGGATGGATGAACGGATACTCGGCGGCTTTTACCCACGGCTGCGAACCGAGCGGCAGCCGATAGCCCAGCGGCGAATCCCCCGGGACCAGACGGCAATGTTCGTCGCGCAGATACCAGCGCCCGCTCTGCCATTGATCGCCCTTGGCCGTGCGCGCCAGCGGCAGTACCTGGCCGATGACCTTGTCGAGCCCCTGGCTGAACACCTTGCGCAGCCGGGCGCGCTCCAGAGGTTCTTCCAGACGCGAATCCTCGGCGCTGACATTGCCCGGCAACGCCCCCTCGCGCCACAGGTAATAGAAATGGTCCTCGTAAGCCGGGAAGACAAAGCGCGCGGGCAATTTCAGACGCTCGGCGACGCTCGCCAGAAAGCGTCCGGCCAGCTCGCCGTCAGCGCCGTAATCTTGCTGCTCATCGGCGATCAGTGCGTCGTTGTGCCAGATCGGCACGCCGTCACGGCGCCAATAACAATTGAGCGACCAGCGCGGCAGCTGCTCGCCCGGATACCATTTGCCCTGCCCGAAATGCACCAGCCCTTGCGGTGCGTAATGCTTGCGCAGGCGCTGGAACAGTTCGGCCGAAAGCCGACGCTTGTCCGCCCCCAGGGCGGCGGTGTTCCATTCGGCGCCGTCCGGGTCATCAATGGAGACGAACGTCGGTTCGCCGCCCATGGTCAGGCGCACGTCCCCTTCCAGCAGGTCGGCATCGATCTGGCGGCCCAGCGCCTGAATCGCCAGCCATTGCTCCTCGCTGTAGGGCTGGGTGACCCGTGGGGCTTCCCAGATCCGCTCCACCGACATTTCGTGGCTGAACTCACACTCGCACGGTTCGACCAAGCCACTGATCGGTGCCGCCGAGGACGGATCGGGACTGCAGGCCAGCGGGATATGCCCTTCGCCGGCGAACAGCCCGGAAGTGGCGTCGAGGCCGATCCAGCCGGCGCCCGGCAGATAGACTTCGCACCAGGCGTGCAGATCGGTGAAATCGACTTCGGTGCCGGACGGACCGTCGAGGCTTTTCACATCGGCGGTCAGTTGAATCAGGTAACCGGAGACGAATCGCGCCGCGAGGCCAAGGTTACGCAGCAATTGCACCAGCAACCACGCCGAGTCGCGACACGAGCCAGAGGCGTGTTCGAGGGTGTGTTCCGGGGTTTGCACGCCCGGCTCCATGCGGATCAGGTAATTGATGTCCTCGCTCAGACGCTGGTTGAGCGCTACCAGAAAGTCCACAGCCGGCAACGGCGTGCGGTCGATGCCGTCCAGATAGGCTTTGAAAGTCGGCGTCAGCGGCAGGGTTTCGAGGTACGGCGCCAGCTCCTTGCGCTCATCGGCGGCATAGGTGAAGGGGATTTTCTCGGCGTAGGGCTCAAGGAAGAAGTCGAACGGGTTGAACACGGCCATCTCGGCCAGCAGATCGACTTCGATGCGCAACTCATCGGTTTTCTCGGGGAACACCAGACGCGCCAGATAGTTGCCCTGGGGATCTTGCTGCCAGTTGATGAAATGCTGCTCGGGCGAGACTTTCAGTGCATATGAAAGAATCCGCGTGCGGCTGTGGGCAGCCGGGCGCAGGCGAACGATCTGCGGGCCGAGTTCGACAGCGCGGTCGTAGCGGTAATGCGTAACGTGATGCAATGCGACATGAATCGACACGGCGTGCCTCCTGCGAGCCCAAGCGTATTCGAAAGCGCGCAAGACTTATGCCATGCACAGGCTTGGGCGCTTTCCCGGAATGCTCAGGGCAGTACAGCACCAAAATCGGGCGATGCGGGGAAATGGTTTGGCCTCATTGCACGTAAATGTTGCGAAGAGCCCCTCACCCTAGCCCTCTCCCGGAGGGAGAGGGAACTGACCGAGTTGATCATGCGAGCTACACCGACCTGAAACTCCGAGCCGAACTTCGATTTTGAAAAGCACTCAGATCGGCTCCCGTCCCTGGCTCTTTCCCGGAGAGAGAGCGGACTGACCGAGTTGATCATGCGAGCTACACCGACCTGAAACTCCGAGCCGAACTTCGATTTTGAAAAGCACTCAGATCGGCTCCCGTCCCTGGATTTTTCCCGGAGAGAGAGCGGACTGACCGAGTTGATCATGCGAGTTACACCGACCTGAAACTCCGAGCCGAACTTCGATTTTGAAAAGCACACAGATCGGCTCCCTTCCTGGCCCTTTCCCGGAGGAAGAGGGAGCTGACCGAGTTGATCATGCGAACTACACCGACCTGAAGCTCCGAGCCGAACTTCGATTTTGAAAAGCACTCAGATCGGCTCCCTTCCCCGGCCCTTTCCCGGAGAGAGAGGGGACTGACCGAGTTGATCATGCGAGCTGCACCGACCTGAAACTCCGAGCCGAACTTCGATTTTGAAAAGCACTCAGATCGGCTCCCTTCCCTGGCCTTTCTCGGAGGAAGAGGGTACGCCGGCGTGAAAGTCTTGAGTCGGACTCAGATCTTGAAAAGCATGAAGATCTGCTCCCTTCCCCCTCGCCCCCCCATGGGGGAGAGGGTTGGGGTGAGGGGGATGGATCTTGCAGCCAACATAAATCCAATCCCGGAAACGCAAAACGCCAACCCGAAGGTTGGCGTTCTGTTCAGCTCAAGCGTTGCTTAGCGCGGGACGACCGGCTTGCGCGCCGGTTTCGGCCCTTTGCCCTTGGCCGCGTCCTTACGCTCCTTGGCCGCCTGCTGGTTGCGGGCGAATGCCGCCGCCTTGGCCTGCTCACGCTTGTCCCACGGATTACCACCATCACTGGCACGCGGCGGCAGGCCGTTGTGCTGGGTGAGGATCTTGGTGGTCTTCTCTTTGCCTTCCTTTGCCACTTTATGGCTGCCGGCCGGCGTCGAGTTCTTGCGACGGGCGCTCTGGTAGCTGTCGGTAGACGGCTGGTGCATCGGAATCAATTGGTCCTTGCCCGAACCGATCAGATCAGCGCGGCCCATGCGGATCAGCGCTTCACGCAGCATCGGCCAGCCTTTCGGGTCGTGATAACGCAAGAACGCCTTGTGCAGACGACGCTGCTCTTCGCTCTTGACGATGGTCACGCCGTCGCTCTTGTAGGTGACCTTGCGCAGCGGGTTCTTGCCCGAGTGGTACATCGCGGTGGCGGTGGCCATCGGCGACGGGTAGAACGCCTGCACCTGGTCGGCACGGAAACCGTTGCCCTTGAGCCACAGCGCCAGGTTCATCATGTCTTCGTCGGTGGTGCCCGGGTGGGCGGCGATGAAGTACGGAATCAGGTACTGCTCTTTGCCCGCTTCCTTGGTGTACTTCTCGAACATGCGCTTGAACTTGTCATAGCTGCCGATGCCCGGTTTCATCATCTGGTTGAGCGGACCTTCCTCGGTGTGTTCCGGGGCGATCTTCAGGTAGCCGCCGACGTGGTGGGTCACCAGTTCCTTGACGTACTCCGGCGACTCGACCGCGAGGTCGTAACGCAGGCCGGAAGCGATCAGGATCTTCTTCACGCCCGGCAAGGCACGGGCGCTGCGGTACAGCTGAATCAGCGACGAGTGGTCGGTGTTCAGGTTCGGGCAGATGCCCGGGAACACGCAGGACGGCTTGCGGCACGCGGATTCGATTTCCGGCGTTTTACAGGCGATGCGGTACATGTTCGCGGTCGGGCCGCCGAGGTCGGAAATGACCCCGGTGAAGCCTGGCACCTTGTCGCGGATCTCTTCGATTTCGCGAATGATCGACTCTTCGGAACGGTTCTGGATGATCCGGCCTTCGTGCTCGGTGATCGAGCAGAAGGTGCAGCCGCCGAAGCAGCCACGCATGATGTTCACCGAGAAACGGATCATGTCGTAGGCCGGGATCTTTTCCTTGCCGTACGCCGGGTGCGGAACCCGGGCGTAAGGCATGCCGAACACGTAGTCCATTTCTTCAGTGGTCATCGGAATCGGCGGCGGGTTGAACCAGACGTCGATCTCGCCATGCTTCTGCACCAGCGCACGGGCGTTGCCCGGGTTGGTTTCCAGGTGCAGCACGCGGTTGGCGTGGGCGTACAGCACCGGGTCGTTACGCACCTTTTCCATCGACGGCAGGCGGATCACGGTCTTGTCGCGGGTCATCTTCGGGCTGGCCAGGATCTGCACGACCTTGGCTTCCTCGGGATCATCCACCGGGCCTTTTTCTTGCTCGATGGCGCAGGCCTGGGTGTCCTGGGTGTTCACGTACGGGTTGATGATCTTGTCGATCTTGCCCGGACGGTCGATGCGCGTGGAGTCGACTTCGTACCAGCCTTGCGGCGTGTCACGACGGATGAACGCGGTGCCACGCACATCGGTGATGTCTTCGATCTTGTGACCGTAGGACAGACGCTGGGCCACTTCGACAATGGCGCGCTCGGCGTTGCCGTACAGCAGAATGTCGGCGCTGGCGTCGATCAGGATCGAGTTACGCACGCGGTCCTGCCAGTAGTCATAGTGCGCGATGCGGCGCAGCGAGGCTTCGATGCCGCCGAGCACGATCGGTACGTGCTTGTAGGCCTCTTTGCAGCGCTGGCTGTAAACCAGGCTCGCGCGATCCGGACGCTTGCCGGCCATGCCGCCCGGCGTATAGGCGTCGTCGGAGCGGATTTTCTTGTCCGCGGTGTAGCGGTTGATCATCGAGTCCATGTTGCCGGCCGCCACCCCGAAGAACAGGTTGGGCTCGCCAAGCTTCATGAAGTCGTCTTTGGACTGCCAGTTCGGCTGCGCAATGATCCCGACGCGGAAGCCCTGGGACTCCAGCAGCCGGCCGATGATCGCCATGCCGAACGACGGGTGATCGACGTAGGCATCACCGGTAACAATGATGATGTCGCACGAATCCCAGCCAAGCTGATCCATCTCCTCCCTGCTCATTGGCAGGAATGGCGCTGGTCCGAAACATTCGGCCCAATATTTTGGATAGTCAAATAACGGCTTGGCTGCTTGCATGTCGACGACCGGTGTTGAGATGAAAAATCGCGGGCGCGGAATATAGCACAAATTTTGACCAATTCCGACGGCAATGGTCGGTTTCTCTTTGAGCCGATACCTTGCCGGTCTCGCCCCCCCTGAGGCGCCAAAACCGGCCACACAACCTGACTCCCCATCGGCCAGCCATTATCGGCAGCCGATGTGACAACCCTTCAAGGATGAAGAAATGTCACCGAAACCACCCATCAGGGGCACGGCAATTGTCGATGTCCATCCACGTCCCGGCGCTGTCGTCAGCGGGCAAGCGCCGCGCACGCGAGTATCCAGCGCCGGTGCGCGCCCCCCTGCCCGGTATACGCCGGACAGCCCTGATCTGGATGCCATTCACCGCGTGCCTGCGGTCACAATCACGGCGGCGTCCTCCACGCCAGTCAGCCACCGTCCTGAGATGCGATCGCTGGAAGATTACTGGCACAGCGCCGATATCCGCTTGCCGCCTGCCGATGACCAAGGATTACGGATGTTCAAGGGACGCTACTACGTCGACCTGCCAGACGACCGCGTGGCGCTGGTGAAGAAGGATCCGGACACGGGACTCTACCGGGCCCGCCTGCCCAGTGAGCTCAGCCCCTCCGGCCCCGTGTTGATACGCGATGCACAGAGCCGGCTGTGGCATCCGCTCGATGATGCCAGACCGGCCACTTTTCTCCTGTCTGACGCACGCCTCGAAGCCTTTCGTACGGCGCTCGATTTCAGCGGTATCGAGCCCGGGACGGATCGCCTGTACCGATTCAACGGCAAGCTGTATGCAGTCATCGCAGAACACGCGTATCAGGTGCTGCATGATCTGGACGCGTCCTCACCGAGGTCGACGGTCATGCGCATCGTTCACCCCGCAGATCCCGTGGCCCGGGACCACGGCAATATTTACATCGGGACACGCCCGGGGCGCTCGGAGCCGATCGTTTTCGATGCGCGGCATGGCTGGGTCGCCGCCCAGGTGGGCGGTACCAGCGGGATGCGCAGACGGGGGCAAACGTCCGCCGCCAGCCATTCAGCCGATCTGGCCTTGGAGCTGCGGTTGATGGATCTGGAATTAGAGCAGGCGATCACCATGACCGATCAGTTGGGATACCGATGGCTGGCAGCCAAAGACAAGCAGAACGAGCGAAACATCCTGGTGCAACTGGAAGACCAGCACCGACGAGAACTGGGAATACTGGAAAAAACCGTCAGTCTGCACCTCGAACACAAGGAGGCCGTCGTCGCCATCAAGGGCCGTGAGGCCTACAAAAACAAACTGATCACGCTGCGCAAGGGACAGATCCTGTCCTGCAACCAGTTGATGATCGCCAACGATTCACGCAAGTTGCTCGACGGCCCGATCTTCGGCGGCCCCGACACCGAATACCGCGCAGTCGCCACACATCTGGCGGACAAGCTGGCAATCATGAAACAGCGTGAGCATTTTGCCGAGGAACTGTTGCACAAGTGGCGCCTGTCCGAAGAGGAGTTGAAGGCGGCGGCGTACGACCCGATAGAAATTCATGAAATCGTCGCCTTCTGGGTCTATGCCGAAAGTCGCACGCTGCCCGATGCCGCAACCTCCCTGGCCAGCCATGACTTCAATGCCAAGTACCTGGCGTATTCGTTCGGCCAGGTAACGTTCTCCTACCGGGCACTCAAGGGCATGCCGGAAGAAACCCGCGTTGCGGTGCTGAGCAGCCTGTTCGACCAATGCACGGCCATTCGCGCCGCGTTCGAACACATGCCGTTGCCGCCCGGCGCCGAGCCTGCCCGTTCACACGCAAAGATCGTCGAGGCGGTCCAGGCTTTCGAAACCACACTTGAAGAAAGCCTGAACCGTTATCACCGGCAATTACTGAAGACGTCGATGCTGCCGGCGCACGAACAGCCCATCGACTTCGACTTCATCCCGCCGCAGGACCGCAGCGCACCGCCCGCCAGCCTCCGACGGGTTTTCCGCGCCAGGCACCACGGGGTCGACAAAATCAAGGTCGGGCGCCCGCGCCGCTCCGAGACCGGCGTGGAAGTGATTGATGTCATGAGCCCCGTGGACGCCGTTCAGGTCATGCATACCTACGCACTGCAAGAAGGCCAGTGGCGCCCGATCGTGCCTCTGCAGGCCACGCCTCTGCCAGCGCTCAGGGCACAGGCCGGGCAGCAACTGCAACGCACCCAATCCTGGCTCGACCGGGCCTGGCAGGACGAACGGGAAAAACGCAATGCCACCAATATTGTCGAGTTTCTCGGCAGCAAGGCGGACGCTTGCGATCACCTCGCCAGACAGATCGATACCGCTCCCGATCGCACCGACACCGACACCGCCACCTTCGTCCAGCGTCTGCAGCAGGACAGCCTCCGCCTGCGCAGCGAAGGCGAACACATCCGGATTCGCCTGTACAAAGACAAGGCGTTTCTCAGCGCCGACCGACTGGCCTACTTGATCGCCAAGGAACAGATCAGCGTGGTGCAGACCCAGCCACGCACGGTCTCCGGCAAGGGCTCGGATAAACACTTTCTCGACGTTTATTCGCTCAACGACAGAAGCACCGGCGCCCCCCTCTGGCACGCGCACTTTCACTACGACCGCATGAACAGCCCCAAGCAAGGCTTCACCGCACGCGGCGGCCACCTCAAGACCCTCGAGCAGAGCCGCCTGGGCATTAGCTCGCAACGCAGGGACGCCCGAAGCGGACACGAGCATGCCCCCATCTGGCGCGAAAGCATTGATGGCAAAACCGCACAGAAAATATTCGAACTGGCGACATGAGCCACTCACAGCACACTTTTCAAGGATGAAACCATGGTGATCAAACCACCCACCCGACTCAATGTAGCGGTCGACGTTCACCCTCCGGCCCGGCCTCCGAGTACGCCCACCCCTTCACACCACATCGACGCAGGCCGGGTCAATTCGACACGCCGCACAGTGCCATCGCGGTCCGAGACGGGCGACATCAATGCGGACGCGATAATGCCCACGCGGGCGCCTTCGGTGACGCTCAACGAGTCGCCCCTCAGTATCCAGCCGACAACACCGCAGTCGATCGAGGGTTACAGCATGCCAGCCATCCCCGCGCTGCCGGATGCCAACAGCGATGGTTTCAGGGTGCACAGGGGACGGCGCTACGTCGATCTGGCCAACAGCCGTGTCACGCTGGTTGCGAGAGATCCGGACACGGGACTGTTCAGAGCCCGACTGCCCAGCGAGCTGATCGCTTCCGGCCCGCTGCTTCTGCGCGATCCCGTCAGCCGGCTCTGGCACCCGCACACGCCACTCGACGCGGACAGCTTGCCGCTGACCGATACGCGTCTGGCTGCCTTTCGCACGGACCTGGACTTCAGGACTGCCGCCGCCGATGTCGACGGTCTGTTCAGTCACGCAGGCAAACGCTACGTGGTCATCCGTGGCCATGCTTATCAGGCATTGCA
>NZ_QAIU01000233.1:4727-10417 GCF_003061205.1 Pseudomonas sp. HMWF006 | reverse complement strand
CCCCGTGGCCACCGACACCGCCAATACCTATAACGCCAGTCGCGCCGGGGCAACCCTGGCAGTCACCCGAAACGAGCGAAACGAATGGCTGGCAATCAACACCGGTCTCAAGGGCGGCATGCCACGCCATCCGGCGCTCAAACCGATACATGACGAACTGATGCAGCGCTACCAGCCCATTCATAACGCGCACAAAGCCATTGAAAGGTCATCGCAACAATACGATGCCCTGCATGAGCAGGTGCGGCTGCAACCCGAAGGCAGTACCGAAAGAACCGAGGCCCTGATCAAGCTTGAAGTGCACATGCTCAAACTCCTCAAAATGCAGGCGGACTTCGTGCAGTCGCTGATCGATAACAGGGAATGGCTCAAGCATTTGAAAGCCAGCGGGCAATATAAGCGGGAATTGCGAACGTTCCAGAAGGAACGGGTGGAGAACCTGAACCGGCTCATGGTGATCATGGACATGCGAGTCAAACCTCTCGCCTTGGCCGTGTCCGTAAGCACTTACCGGAGAGTCATTACCCATCTGAACAAGAAGCTCAAGCTGCTCGAAGACCGTCAGGCCTTGATGGAACACATCAAGAAATCCGACCCCAGCTCAGTGTCTGACCTGGATGAATTGAACAACAAGCTCCCCGGCGTCGATCAGATCAAATTCAACCAGTTGACGCTTTACCTGCGCCTGCTGACGGATGACTCTCCGAATCCGCCCAGTCCGGGCATGGAATCGTTACGGGCGATCGACCTGTTCACCGAAAGTCTGAAGAGCATTCCCGAGCACCAGCAACCGTTGGCGTTGTTATTGGCCGTCGATCAGCTAAAGAACGAGAAAGGCCGATTCGCAGCGTTAATGACGCTGGAAAGTCCGGAAAAGGTCGGCTACATCAAAGAAATCATTACGCTGATCGAGCAATACGAAAGCAAAATCGAAAGTCGCCTGACCACTATCTATGACAGGTTCGAGCGCAACACCGAGCTTCCGCATCTCGATCAGGAGATCGATTTCGACTTTGTTCCGCCGCAGTCGAATACCTCGCCAGCCGTTCCGGCGCCGCCCAGGAAAATGTTCCGTACCCGCCAACACGGCACTTACAAGGTACTGGTGGGAGAAACGGAAATCGCTGCCGATGGTAATGTCACGCTCAAGGTGCCCGACCCGTTCCGCCCCGACAGCCCGCCGCAGCGCTACGAAAAACACCAGGGCGAATGGTTGCCGGTGCGCCCGCACATTGTCGACACACCACGGCCCGAACGCCTCAGCGAAGCCCGTCGCCTGCTGGCCGGCGTCGCCGGACACTTGGCCGAAGCAAAATCCAGGGAAGCCAGAAAAACCAACCCGACGGATATTCTCGAGTATCTGGGCGCCGAGGCCGATCGCCTCAACGATCAGGCAAGATTGCTGGAAAACCATCAACAGGCCGTCGATGACAGCGAAACTGCCGGGCTGGTCGCACGCTTGCGCAGCGCTGGCGACTCACTGACCGAAGAAGGACAAAACGTTCTGGTGCGCATGTACAAAAACAGAGCCGTGCTGGATGTCATGCGCCTGAATTATCTGCTCGACCATGGCGAACTCGATGTGGTCCGTAAGGTGTCTCGCAAACCGATGGGCAAAGGCGCGAAAAAAACATTTCTCGACGTTTATTCGATCAATGATCGCTCTGACACCACGCCGTTATGGGAAGCCCATTTCCACTACGAGGCCCACGACAGCCATGCGCTGAATTTCACGGTCAAGGGCGGGCATCTGAAAACCCTTGAGCAGGCCGGACGCGGCACGTTGTCCCAGCGCCGGGATGAACAGGCCGGTTTACCGCACGTGGCCATCTGGCGTGAAACCTTCGATGGCAAAACCGCACAAAAAATATTCAACCTGGCGGCTTAAGACCGCCGGATAAACCTCAAGGCAATGACGCCAAATGCCTCACGGCTCTCGTTCGCGAGGGTCGAGGGGCAACCCTGCAAGGATGAAAATATGAAGATTCGCCCCCCCGTCAGAGGCACCACCACTGTCGACATCCATTCCCCTGCGACCTCCCCCGCACAGGCCCCCTCGTCGTCGCTCGACAGACCGGGCCGGATCGATGTCTGGGCGCCAACCACGATGCTGGCGCGGTACCACCCCGAGCCTGGCAGAGCACGACCCGACGTCAATCCCGATGCGATTGCGCCAGCCCCTCCATTGACCGTTCATGAGCTGCCGACGGCTGCAACCCTGCCTTCGCCCCGTGCGCAAACAGCCATCGAGTCCTACTGGATCGCCACTGGCGCACGCTTGCCGGAGGCTGACGCACAAGGTTTTCGTACACTCAAGGGACGCCCATATGTCGATGTGCCGGACGGCGGCATCGTGCAGATCGGCATCGATCCGTTGACCGGTCTGTACCGCGCCAGACTGCACAGCGAACTGACCCCTTCCGGCCCGGTGCTGGTGCGTGATGCCGACAGCGCGCTCTGGCATCCGCGCCCGGACCTTGAGTCGATCATCTTCACACTGTCCGAGACCCGCCTTGAAGCCTTCCGGACAACGCTGGACTTCGCCTACGTCGAAGTCGATGGCGACGGCCTGATCCGTCACGAGGGCAAACTCTACGTGGTGATCCACGAACGCACCTATCAGGTCTTGCATGATCAGGAGGCGTCGTCGCCCCACGCGGCGGTGATGCGCATCATCCGGACGCAGGATCCGGTGGCCCGTGACCCGGACAACGTGTATGTCGCCACTCGTCCCGGCCGATCGGAAGCCATCGTGTTCGACCCCCGGGATGGCTGGGTGGGCGTCAACGTCGCGGGAACGGGCGGAATGCGCCGTGGCGAACCGGAACGGCCGGTGCGCCAAAGTCTGGCCGAGCGCTTGGCCGCTTTCGTCAATCGCCCGAAAAGGCTGGAGCCTCGCGTGCGTAAACTGTTCCCCTCCTTTGACGATCAACAGGTTGCGACCTGGCTCCAGTGGTTTGGCGACACCGCCAGCGCCGCGCTGACTCGCAAGGAAGCTGAATACAAAACCCTGAAAAAGGATTTGCTTGCCTGGATCGAAAGCGGCGCGCAGACCTCCTCAGCTTCAGAGGTCAAGGCGAAGCTGATCGCCGATGAGATCAAACGCTGCTGGCGTCACGAGACTGCGGCGCGGCTGATATTGTCCGCCGAAGGCATATCCCTGCCGGTACTGAGCGCGGATTTCAGTCACGTGCGCGTGTTAACGCTTTCGGGCGTCAACGGGTCGGCTGCCGCCGAGACTTTTCTGTCCGGTTTTTCCGACCTGCGCAGCTTGTCCATCAAGCATTCCAGCCTTGAAAAACTACCGGCTCCGGTGGCGGACATGCGCAAGCTGACACGGCTGGACTTGAGCTCGAACCACATAGAACTGGATCAACAAGGCGCTGCAAGGCTGGCCGGCCTGAACCAGTTGATTGCGCTCGACCTTTCCCATAATCCTTTGAACAACACACCGGACTTCAGTGGCATGTCCGGATTGAATTCGCTGGATCTCAGTCACACCGGAATCACTCACTGGCCGACAGGCCTGGAGGAGATGAGCGCATTGACAGACCTGAATCTGAGCCACAACGCGCTTCGGGAAGTGCCACAGGCCTTCATTAATCCGGCCGCAGAACGCCTGGCGTCAGTGGCGCGTATCAACTCGGTCACACACCTGGCGGGTAACGACTTCCCTCCGGGCTACTGGAGAGAATTCGACAGTTACTGGCGGCGACTGAACAGAGAACATCCCGAGCTGATCAAGACGACGCGCCCGACAGCCTTTGATACCGAAGATTCAGGGGTTCAGCGTTATCGGCGCTTGTATCCGGGCAAAAGCATCAAGGCCTGTCGGGACTTCATCTGGAGCCTTGAACAGGACGCCGCAGGCATCCGGCTCAATAACCTCGAACAGGAGTTCAGCATGCTGAAAGGCCAGCTCGATGCCTGGGTGTTTTCCGGCGGTGGCATCCGTCAGCGCTATATTCGGGCGAATCAATTGCAGATCAACGCGCAAAACCGTAACGACCGGACCGAGGCGAGCAATCGGATACTCGCTTGCTGGCGGCGTGAAACACCCCAGAAACTGGCCAACGACCAAACGCCGATCGGCCTCGAGCTGGACCTCAGCGGTCTGAACCTGCCCAGCCTGCCGGACATTGATGTGGACTTCAGTCATGTCGGTTCGCTGAAACTGAGCAACATGAGCCTGAGCACGTCGCCCGAAGGTTTTCTGACCCGTTTTCGCCATGTGCGCTGGCTGGACCTTTCGCGCAATCAACTGCGTGAACTACCACCCGCCGTTGGCGAAATGCACGGTCTGACCCGTCTGTTTTTGCAGGACAACCAGATTGCCCTGACCGCCGAGAGCGCTCAGGTTCTGGCCGGACGCAGCACACTGCGCGCCCTGTGGCTGAACGACAACCCTCATTTGGCTATCACCCCGGACTTCAGCCAGATCCTCGATATGCGCTCGCTCAATCTGGCGAGCACTGGCATCGACGCATTCCCCACGGGACTTGTCGACCAGCCCTTGCTCGACACCGTCAATCTGCGTCACAACCGGATCACGGAGATTCACGACGCGGTCATCGCGCCACCGGACGAGCGCCTGGCGCACACCGCACGGGTCAACAACGTCACCGACATTGGCAGAAATCCGTTATCCGCGGAAACCCTTACACGCCTCAACCGTTACAACGAACGCCTGATAGAAGCCGAGACACCGTTGACCGGCCGCAACAATCTGATCGACTCCGCCCGCGGACGGGGCCCGGCCGTCGTTCGGGCCATGGCTGATGACCCGATGGCACGCTGGACCGCCGGCCTGTCCGCCGACGAGGTGTCCGCCAGAAGAACTCAATGGCAGACCCTGCGTGATCAGCAAGGTTCGGACGGTTTGTTCGATACCCTTGAACGCTTGCTGCAAGATCCCGCCGGCCACCAGGCACTGCAGCAAAGGGTCTGGAAGGTGATTGATAGCATCACCGAAAACAGTCCGGAGTCCGAACGCTTGCGCAGGGAGCTTTTCTCTCGGGCGGGCGAAGCGACCTGCTGTGACCGGGCGGCCTTCACATTTGCCAATCTTGAAGTGCGGACAATGATGTACAACGCGCGGACCCAGGCCCGTGACCAGGCACAAGGCCCGGAGCTGTCAGCGCTTTCCAAATCGTTGTTCCGCCTGCACGAGGTGGACAAAATCGCATCGGCGGACATCGCACGGCGTGAAGCGGCCATCAGCGAAACGCGAGGAACCCAGGCAGGCGCGGCCCATGTACAGGAAGAGGTCGAAATCCGGCTCGCCTACCGCCACGGCCTGAAAGATCGCCTGCAACTGCCGGGACAACCCGAGCGGATGGGCTTTGCACAGTTGGCCGACGTGTCAAAGGCCCAATTGGATGCCGCCTACGAAAAGGTCATTGCGCTGGATAATTCTCCAGAAGAATTTCAGGCGTTGATCTCGCGGGAGTTCTGGCAGGAATTCGTCACACACAAGTACCGGTCGCAGTTCGAATCCCAGCGTCAGCCATTCCAGGATCGTCAGGCAACGCTCGACGCTGCACATAACGCGAAGACACTGGCGTTTGCCGACTATGACGAGCAGTCAAGAGCACTGCAGGCTTCACTGGCAATCGAGGAAGCGGCGCTGGTCGAGACGCTGACCCGGCAAGAGCTGAGTGAGCAGGCTGCCCGCACCACGGACGAACAGA
>NZ_QAIU01000233.1:0-4717 GCF_003061205.1 Pseudomonas sp. HMWF006 | reverse complement strand
ACCCGCGAAGCTGAATGACACTGAGAGAGACCGTTGGCCGAATGACGTCGGCCGACGGTCACTCGTCGTCGTCGAAGTTGTAACTGCCCGGCGCGAGGTTTTCGAAACGCGTGTACTTACCGATGAACGCCAGACGGATGAAGCCGATCGGGCCGTTACGCTGCTTGCCGATGATGATTTCGGCAATGCCCTTGTGTTCGGTTTCCGGGTGATACACCTCGTCCCGGTACACGAACATGATCACGTCGGCGTCCTGCTCGATCGCTCCGGATTCCCGCAAGTCGGAGTTCACCGGGCGTTTGTTCGGGCGTTGCTCCAGGGAACGGTTGAGCTGTGACAGGGCAACCACCGGGCAGTTGAACTCCTTGGCCAGCGCTTTCAGGGATCGCGAGATCTCGGAAATCTCGTTGGTCCGGTTGTCACCGCTGGAACCCGGGATCTGCATCAGTTGCAGGTAGTCGATCATGATCAGGCCGACGTCGCCGTGCTCACGCACCAGACGCCGGGTGCGCGCACGCATTTCCGACGGACTGATACCCGCAGTGTCGTCGATGAACAGCTTGCGATCGTTGAGCAGATTGACTGCCGAGGTCAGACGTGGCCAGTCGTCGTCTTCCAGCTGGCCGGAACGAACCTTGGTCTGGTCGATACGACCCAGCGACGACAGCATACGCATGATCAGCGATTCACCTGGCATCTCGAGGGAGTACACCAGCACGGCCTTCTCGCTGCGCAACACCGCGTTTTCCACCAGGTTCATCGCAAAGGTGGTTTTACCCATCGACGGACGGCCCGCGACGATGATCAAGTCGGCCGGTTGCAGGCCACTGGTCTTCTCGTCAAGGTCGGTGTAACCGGTGGACAGGCCGGTGATGGCGTTGTCGGTGTTGAACAGGGTGTCGATGCGGTCGATGGCCTTGGTCAACAGTTCGTTGACGCCCACCGGGCCGCCGGTCTTCGGCCGCGCTTCGGCGATCTGGAAGATCTGCCGTTCGGCCTCGTCGAGGATCTCTTCGGCGGTGCGACCTTCGGGGTTGAAGGCGCTGTCGGCGATTTCGGTGCTGATGCCGATCAACTGGCGCAACGTCGCCCGCTGGCGAACGATCTGCGCATAGGCCTTGATGTTGGCGACGGACGGCGTATTTTTCGCCAGCTCGCCGAGGTAACCGAGGCCACCGACCTGCGAAGTCTGCCCTTCCTTGTCCAGTTGCTCGGACAGGGTCACGACGTCGATCGGCATGTTCTGATCGGCCAGTTTGGCGATCGCACGGAAGATCAGACGGTGGTCATGCCGATAGAAATCGCCGTCGGAGACTTGATCGAGCACGCGTTCCCAGGCGTTGTTGTCCAGCATCAGACCACCGAGCACAGCCTGTTCGGCCTCGATGGAATGCGGCGGCACCTTCAGGGCAGCGGTTTGCAGATCGTATTGCTCGGGAGCGGAGATATCGTTCATGGCCACTTGTGTTTGTTTGGAAAAACAGGGAATTCAGAAAGACAAAGGGCACGACCTGTAAACAGGATCGTGCCCGATGTTAACCGTCTGACGGACAAGCCGCCAGCCGATCAGGTGTTGCTTAAGCTGCTACCACGACAACGCGTACGGTGGCTTCAACTTCGGCGTGCAGGTGCACAGCCACGTCGAATTCACCCACGTTGCGGATGGTGCCGTTCGGCAGACGAACTTCGCTCTTCTGCACTTCAACGCCGGAGGCGGTCAGTGCGTCAGCGATGTCGTGAGTACCGATCGAACCGAACAGCTTGCCTTCGTCGCCAGCGGTGGCAGTGATGGTCACTTCCAGCTCGGCCAGTTGGGCAGCACGGCTTTCAGCCGATGCTTTACGGTCTGCGGCGGCTTTTTCCAGCTCAGCGCGACGCTCTTCGAACGCAGCCAGGTTGGCAGCGGTCGCAGCGGTAGCTTTGCCGAAAGGCAGCAGGTAGTTACGGCCGTAACCGGCCTTAACGTTTACTTTGTCGCCCAGGTTGCCCAGGTTGGCGATTTTTTCCAGAAGGATCAGTTGCATGTGGAAATCCTCTTAACTTTTAACCTTCACCGTTCGCGCTGTCGGTGTCTTTCGACACGTGACGACCGCGAAAATCAATCAGGCTGTCGACAATGGCCAGAACCACGAGCAACGGATAGATCAGCTGCATGAACAACAGCAGCGTGACGTACAACCCCACCAGCCAGAAACCGGCCAGTCGCTTCTGCCCGACCAGCCCGTGAATCAGGGCGAGTCCGGCGAACACCAGCGGTACACTGCACAACGGCGTCAACATGGCCATCTGTGCACCGAGATTCGGGCCCAGAAGCATCAACGCCAGCAGCAACATCGCCGGCCCCAGCGGGATCCGGATGGCGCGAAACTCGCGACCAAAACCACCCGGGTTGTACAACAACGCCTGCCAATGCCGCCCGACAATCAGGCTCAGCACGCTGACGATCTGCAACAGTGCCGCAATCAGTCCGGTCAGCACGGGTGCAATCAGGGACGCGAAATGCGCTTGCTCATCGACCGACAATTGCTTGTAGGTTTCACCGAGAAGCGCCGGCATGACCTTTATCAAGGCCTGCGCGAGCATCTCGATCTGGGCCGCAAACGCCGCCCCGAGCACCACTGAAAACACCACGCCAATCGCTACGCTGACCAGCAGCGTACGAACCCAGGACTCACTTGCGCGCAAAACCAACGCAAGTCCCGAAGACCCCAGCAGCACCAGAAGTGCCCGTGGGTCATCGGCATACAGCCACCAGATCAACGCCGGCAGCAGCCCCAGAGACAGAACACCCAGGGCGTCCGTCAGTCCGCGCCGCAGCAGCACAAGGCTCCCTGCGGCAGCACCCAACCAATACAACAACGGCAATGTTGCACATCCGGCCACCACGAGAGTGGCCTGCATACGGCCTCGCATGATGAACTCAGCTAAGGCACGCATGCATTCAATCCTTTGCTACTTGTCGACTGCCCGGTCTCAGCGGCCGTGGCTGTCGGTGTAGGCCAGCAGGGCCAGGAAGCGGGCGCGCTTGATAGCGGTGGCCAGCTGACGCTGATAACGAGCTTTGGTACCGGTGATGCGGCTTGGAACGATTTTGCCGGTCTCGGATACGTAGGCTTTCAGAGTGTTGAGATCTTTGTAATCGATCTCTTTCACGTCTTCAGCGGTGAAGCGGCAGAATTTACGACGACGGAAGAAACGTGCCATTTGATAGGCTCCTTAAAAGGTCCGTGGATTACTCGTCAGCGTTATCGCTGTTGTCGCTGTCATCACTATCAGCGCTATCAACGCCTTCGTGCTCAGGACGGTCGCGACGCTCACGGCGCTCACTGCGGTTTTCTTCAGCCTTGAGCATCTCGGACTGGCCAGTAACGGCTTCGTCGCGACGGATGACCAGGTTACGGATCACTGCATCGTTGTAGCGGAAGTTGTCTTCCAGCTCGGCCAGAGCCTTGCCAGTGCACTCAACGTTCAGCATCACGTAGTGAGCCTTGTGAACATTGTTGATTGCGTAGGCCAGTTGACGACGGCCCCAGTCTTCCAGACGGTGGATTTTGCCGCCGTCTTCTTCGATCAGCTTGGTGTAACGCTCAACCATGCCGCCGACTTGCTCGCTCTGGTCAGGGTGGACCAGAAAGATGATTTCGTAATGACGCATGAATGCTCCTTACGGGTTGTAGCCTGCCGCTCAAAAACGGTCAGACAAGGAGTGAATGACACTTATGGACTTGCTGGCGCGGGGCACATCGGTGCCTGCCGTCACAGCAAGGGGCGCAATTGTAGAGAAGGGACTGCAGAGGTGCAAGGCAATTGGTGAATATTTGAACAGCAGCTGTAAGCATCGAGCCTCAAGCTGCAAGCGGGTCCGCTTTTAGCTTGAGGCTTGCAGCTAAATGCTTAAGGCTTGCGCGAAGCGGCAGCCTTGGCCTTGGCCCCGCGTTGACGCTGCGCTTCGAACAGGCACACACCGGTTGCCACGGACACATTGAGGCTGCTGACGCTGCCGGCCATCGGCAGGTTCACCAGATAGTCGCAGTGCTCGCGCGTCAGGCGGCGCATGCCTTTGCCTTCGGCGCCCATGATCAGAATGGTCGGGCCGGTCAGGTCCTGGTCATAAATGCTGACCTCGGCCTCACCTGCCGTGCCAACCACCCACAGACCGCGCTGCTGAAGCTTTTCCAGGGTGCGGGCGAGGTTGGTCACTGCCACCAGCGGAATCACTTCCGCCGCGCCGCAGGCGACTTTGCGCACCACGGGCGTCAGGGTCGCCGACTTGTCTTTCGGCACGATCACCGCCAGCGCACCGGCGGCATCCGCCGAACGCAGGCAGGCGCCGAGGTTGTGCGGATCGGTCACGCCGTCGAGCACCAGCAACAGTGGCGCGCCTTCGGTGCGATCAAGCAGCTCATCGAGCATCGCCTCGCCCCAGACCTGGCTCGGACTGACGTCCGCCACCACGCCCTGGTGCACGCCCTCAACCCAGGCATCCATTTCGCGACGCTCGGCCTGACCGACTTGAACGCGGTTTTCATTGGCCAGCTCGATCAGGGTCTGCACCCGCGGATCGTTACGGCTCTCGGCCAGCCAGATCTGCTTGACGCGTTTCGGATGGTGACGCAACAACGCTTCTACCGCGTGAACGCCGTAGATTTTTTCCAACTGACTCATGACTTCGCCTTCGGTTTACGTGCCCCGCCACTTTTGGCTGGAGCAGAACCCG
>NZ_QAIU01000232.1:0-1624 GCF_003061205.1 Pseudomonas sp. HMWF006 | reverse complement strand
AGGCCAAGCAAGTCAAAGACATCACCCTGCGCCAGGGCAGCCGCAACAGCTACCCGATCTACGACACCAAGGGCCAGAAAATCACCGGCTGGCGCGAACGCGCCGAACTGCGCCTAGAAAGCGCCGACTTCGCCGCCCTGTCCAAACTCACCGGCGAACTGCTGACCGACCTGAAAATGGGCGGCATGGACTTCGCTATCGCCGACCCGACCCGCAAGGCCAGCGAAGACCAATTGCTCAAGGAAGCCGTCACCGCCTTCAAGGCCCGCGCCCAACTGGCCACCGACGCTTTGGGCGGCAAGGGCTACAAAATCGTCAACCTGAACCTCAACAGCAACGGTTATCCACAACCGTACATGCGCGCCCCGATGATGATGAAAGCGGCGGCCATGGATTCGGCGCCAGTGACGCCGGAAGTTGAAGCCGGTACCAGCCAGGTCAGCATGACGGCTGATGGCTCGATTGAAGTGTTGATGCAGTGATTTGATGTGGGCTGAATGAAAAACCGCCGATCAGTGAATGATCGGCGGTTTTTTTATGCCCGGGATTTTTGTGTTGAATGTTCCGTCGCCATCGCGAGCAGGCTCACTCCTGCAATTTGGAATGTGTTCCCCTGTAGGAATCAGCCTGCTCGCGAAGAACGATAACGCGGTCTCAGGTCTGCGGATCAACCCGATCCAGCGCCCGGTTCACCGCCAGCTCGGCCAGCATGATGATCTGCTGAATCGCCAACGCCGTATTACGCTCGGGCCGGCCCAACTGATCGGCAAAATTACCTGCCAGCGTATTCGCCGACGCCAGTGACTCACAGGCATGCGCCAACAGGCTTTCAGTGTCGATGTTTGGCTGGATCAGGAACATCGTACTGGGTTGCCGGGGTTTGACCGGGTCGGGACTGAGGTAAAAATCCAGGGCGCGTTTGATGGCTTCGCGGTTTTTGGCGAGGTCGTCGGCGCGGATGGCTTCGGCGAGTGGGGTTGTGGGTTCGAGGGGTGGATCGGGGACAATTTTATCTTTCATGAAAATCTGCTCGTCATTCGAGCCAGCCCTTAGCCATTTCTCACGTGGTAAAGGGTGGCAGCTATGTGCGGAGTGAGAAACCGGTGAGCAGAAAACCGGCCAGACCGAAGTCTGCCCGCACACAGCCGCCATAAGGCACCGCGACAGCTTATAAGCCGGCCGCAATTATGGTCTTACTGGTGCTAGTTTCAAGCTCGACGGGTTCTCACACCCGATCGCTGAACATTCAGCGACAACCAGAGCCTAGAGAGCCCAAGTCCGACGGACAACCTGAAAACCTTGTGGGAAGGTTCTGATTATTTGACACAAATTTAAACAACCAAAAGCCAACCCTCACCCTAGCCCTCTCCCGGAGGGAGAGGGGACTGACCGAGGTGTTTGGGCGAGGTACGCCGACGTGCGATTGCAGTGTTGAACTCAGATTCTGAAACAGATCAAAAGCCCCTCACCCTGGCCCTCTCCCGGAGGGAGAGGGGACTGACCGAGTCGTTTGGGAAAACTGACGCCGACCTGAAATACCGGGTCGAACTCAGATTCTGAAACAGATCAAAAGCCCCCTCACCCTAGCCCTCTCCCGGAGGGAGAGGGGACTGACCGTGGTGTT
>NZ_QAIU01000231.1:0-3361 GCF_003061205.1 Pseudomonas sp. HMWF006 | reverse complement strand
GGCGAATATCAAAGTCACTGACCTGAGCCAGTGGATCGGGGCGACGGCTGCTCATAAAGTTGCGCTCATTGTTTAGCAGGGATCTAACTGAAGGTTAGAAAAGTTGGATTTCACCGACTTTATCGCCGTGGCAATTTAGCTGCAACAACGCTTTCTATCTCCCTGACGCTTATGCCCTGCGAGGTTTTGCCCGATGAACATGCCTGAAAACGCGCCGTCGCCACTGGCCAGCCAACTGAAGCTGGACGCGCACTGGATGCCGTACACCGCCAACCGCAACTTCCAGCGCGATCCGCGTCTGATCGTCGGTGCCGAAGGCAGCTGGCTGTTCGATGACAAGGGCCGCAAGATCTACGATTCGCTGTCTGGTCTGTGGACCTGCGGTGCCGGTCATACCCGCAAGGAAATCCAGGAAGCTGTCGCCAAACAACTGGGCACTCTCGATTACTCGCCGGGCTTCCAGTACGGCCATCCATTGTCATTCCAGTTGGCCGAGAAAATCACTGACCTGACCCCGGGCAATCTGAACCACGTGTTCTTCACCGACTCCGGTTCCGAGTGCGCCGACACCGCGGTGAAAATGGTCCGTGCCTACTGGCGCCTGAAAGGTCAGGCGACCAAGACCAAAATGATCGGCCGTGCTCGTGGTTACCACGGTGTGAACATCGCCGGCACCAGCCTCGGCGGCGTCAATGGCAACCGCAAGCTGTTCGGTCAGGCGATGATGGACGTCGATCACCTGCCCCACACCTTGCTGGCCAGCAACGCGTTCTCCCGTGGCATGCCGGAGCAGGGCGGTATCGCCCTGGCCGATGAACTGTTGAAGTTGATCGAACTGCACGACGCCTCGAACATCGCGGCGGTATTCGTAGAGCCAATGGCCGGTTCCGCTGGTGTACTGGTGCCGCCTCAGGGTTATCTGAAGCGTCTGCGCGAAATCTGCGATCAGCACAACATCCTGCTGGTGTTCGACGAAGTGATCACCGGTTTTGGCCGCACCGGTTCGATGTTCGGCGCTGAAAGCTTTGGCGTGACCCCGGACCTGATGTGCATCGCCAAGCAAGTGACCAACGGCGCGATCCCGATGGGCGCGGTGATTGCCAGCTCCGAGATCTACCAGACCTTCATGAATCAGCCGACCCCGGAATACGCTGTCGAATTCCCGCACGGCTACACCTACTCGGCCCACCCGGTGGCGTGCGCCGCTGGCCTGGCGGCACTCGATCTGCTGCAAAAGGAAAACCTGGTGCAGAGCGTGGCCGAGGTTGCACCGCATTTCGAGAACGCGTTGCACGGCCTGAAAGGTTCGAAGAACGTCATCGACATCCGTAACTATGGCCTGGCCGGTGCGATCCAGATTGCCCATCGTGATGGCGACGCCATCGTGCGTCCGTTCGAAGCCGGCATGGCCCTGTGGAAAGCCGGGTTCTATGTGCGCTTCGGCGGCGACACCCTGCAGTTCGGCCCAACCTTCAACAGCAAGCCGCAAGACCTCGATCGTCTGTTCGACGCGGTTGGCGAAGTGCTGAACAAGCTCGACTGATTTACGCATGACCTGGAGCCGAGCTTGCTTGCGAAGGTGCACTGAAGCGCGCCAATGCAGTTCGGTTCCGACCCAAAGCTACCTATATATAGAAGGCGCTCCCTGGCGGGCGCCCAGCGTACAAAATTCAGGAGTCCCCCGATGAGCGTTATCCCGCATTTGATCAATGGCGAACTGGTGACCGAGAACGGTCGCGCGGTTGATGTGTTCAACCCGTCTACCGGTCAGGCGATCCACAAGCTGCCACTGGCCAGCCAGGCAACCATCCAGAAAGCCATTGATGCCGCCAAGGCTGCGTTCCCGGCGTGGCGCAACACGCCACCGGCCAAGCGCGCCCAAGTGATGTTCCGCTTCAAGCAACTGCTGGAGCAGAACGAAGCGCGCATCTCGCAATTGATCAGCGAGGAACATGGCAAGACCCTGGAAGACGCTGCCGGTGAATTGAAACGCGGTATCGAGAACGTCGAGTTCGCCTGCGCCGCCCCGGAAATTCTCAAGGGTGAGTACAGCCGCAACGTCGGCCCGAACATCGACGCCTGGTCGGACTTTCAGCCATTGGGCATTGTTGCCGGTATCACCCCGTTCAACTTCCCGGCGATGGTGCCACTGTGGATGTACCCGCTGGCGATCGTCTGCGGTAACTGCTTCATTCTCAAGCCATCCGAACGCGATCCAAGTTCGACCCTGCTGATCGCTCAACTGTTGCTGGAAGCCGGTCTGCCTAAAGGCGTGATGAGCGTGGTGCATGGTGACAAGACTGCCGTTGACGCGTTGATCGAAGCGCCGGAAGTCAAGGCGCTGAGCTTTGTCGGTTCGACGCCGATTGCCGAGTACATCTATGCCGAAGGCACCAAGCGCGGCAAGCGCGTTCAGGCTCTCGGCGGCGCGAAGAACCACGCGGTGCTGATGCCGGATGCCGATCTGGACAACGCCGTCAGCGCACTGATGGGCGCGGCCTATGGTTCCTGCGGCGAGCGCTGCATGGCGATCTCGGTAGCGGTGTGTGTGGGCGACCAGGTGGCCGATGCGCTGGTGGCGAAACTGGTTCCACAGATCAAGGCACTTAAAATCGGTGCCGGCACTTCGTGCGGTCTGGACATGGGCCCGCTGGTCACCGGTCAGGCGCGCGACAAAGTCAGCGGTTATGTCGATGACGGCGTAGCCGCAGGCGCGACCCTGGTGGTCGACGGTCGTGGTCTGAGCGTGGCCGGTCATGAGGAAGGCTTCTTCCTCGGTGGCTGCCTGTTCGACAACGTCACCCCGCAAATGCGCATCTATAAAGAAGAGATCTTCGGTCCGGTACTGTGCGTCGTTCGGGTAAACAGCCTGGAAGAGGCGATGCAACTGATCAACGATCACGAATACGGTAACGGCACCTGCATTTTCACCCGTGACGGTGAAGCGGCGCGTCTGTTCTGCGACGAGATCGAAGTCGGCATGGTCGGCGTCAACGTACCGTTGCCGGTGCCGGTGGCTTACCACAGCTTTGGCGGCTGGAAGCGTTCGCTGTTCGGCGACTTGCATGCTTATGGTCCGGATGGTGTGCGCTTCTATACGCGTCGCAAGGCTATCACCCAGCGTTGGCCACAGCGTGCGAGCCACGAAGCTTCACAGTTCGCGTTCCCCAGCTTGTAACTGGAATGGATGACGAAGGCCGACCTTTAAAGGTCGGCCTTGGTGTTTTCGGGCTTTTTTGACCGATATGACAAAATTATGAAATTAGGTGTTGACGGCAAATTCTGGAAGTCTATAATTCGCCCCACTTCCAGCGCAGTCGAAACGGAAAACTCCTTGAGATTCAATGAGTTACGCAGTTTT
>NZ_QAIU01000230.1:15257-22583 GCF_003061205.1 Pseudomonas sp. HMWF006 | reverse complement strand
CCGATAACGCCTATGTCCAGGGCGAAATCACTCGCGTCTCCAGCCAATTGAGCGCGCGCATCGACGAAGTGCTGGTGCAGGACAATCAACACGTGGAAAAAGGCCAGTTACTGGTGCGCCTTGAGCCCAATGACTTCCGCCTCGCTGTCGATCGCGCCAATGCGGCTCTCGCTACCCGCGAGGCCGAGCGCTTGCAGGCGCAGAGCAAACTGACCCAGCAATCGAGCCTGATCGCCGCCAGCGACGCGCAAGTGGCGACCACCCAAGCCACCCTCGGCCGTTCGCAGATGGATCTGTCGCGTGCGGAAACCTTGCGCAAACCCGGCTACGTTTCCGAAGAACGGGTAACCACCCTTTCCGCCGATGCCCACATCGCCCGCTCACAGGTGGCCAAAGCCCAGGCCGATGCGCAGAGTCAACGCCAGCAAGTCAACGCACTGACCGCCGAGATCAAGCGCCTCGACGCACAGATCGCCAACGCCCGCGCCGATCTCGCCCAGGCCGAACTCAATCTGACCCGCAGCGAAATCCATGCGCCGATCAGTGGCCTGGTCGGCCAGCGCGCCGCACGCAACGGCCAGGTCGTACAGGCCGGCGCCTATCTGTTGTCGATCGTCCCCGATGAAGACATCTGGGTTCAGGCCAACTTCAAGGAAACCCAGATCGGCCACATGCAGCCCGGACAGAAAGCCGAGCTGACCTTCGACGCCTACAGCGACACCCCCATCGAAGCACGGGTCGACAGCCTGTTCGCCGCCTCCGGTGCGCAGTTCAGCCTGTTGCCACCGGACAACGCCACCGGCAACTTCACCAAGGTCGTACAGCGGATTCCGGTGAAACTGACCTTCAAGGCCGACAACCCGCTGCACGGCAAGATCCGCCCGGGCATGTCGGTCACCGCCACCGTGAACATCAAAGACGCCCCGGACAATGGCCGGTGATTCGCTGATCCGCCCGGTCGGTGAACCGACCCGGCGCGACTGGATCGCGGTGATGAGCGTGATGCTCGGCGCCTTTATGGCGGTACTCGACATCCAGATCACCAACTCCTCGCTGAAAGATATTCAGGGCGCACTCTCGGCGACGCTGGAAGAAGGCTCGTGGATTTCCACCTCGTACCTGGTCGCGGAAATCATCATGATCCCGCTGACCGCGTGGCTGGTGCAGTTGCTCTCGGCGCGGCGGCTGGCAGTGTGGGTGTCGCTGGGTTTTCTGGTTTCGTCGCTGCTGTGCTCGATGGCCTGGAGCCTGGAAAGCATGATCGTGTTTCGTGCCATGCAAGGTTTCACCGGCGGCGCGCTGATCCCGCTGGCGTTCACCCTGACCCTGATCAAACTCCCCGAGCACCACCGCGCCAAAGGCATGGCGATGTTCGCCATGACCGCGACGTTCGCCCCGTCCATCGGCCCGACACTGGGCGGCTGGCTCACGGAAAACTGGGGCTGGGAGTACATCTTCTATATCAACATTCCGCCGGGGCTGATCATGATCGCCGGGCTGATGTACGGGCTGGAGAAGAAGGAAGCGCACTGGGAACTGCTGAAAAGCACCGACTACACCGGCATCCTCACCCTTGGTGTCGGCCTCGGTTGTCTGCAGGTATTTCTCGAAGAAGGCCACCGCAAGGACTGGCTCGAATCGAACCTGATCGTGACTCTGGGCAGCATCGCCCTCATCAGCCTGATCACCTTTGTGATCGTGCAGATTTCCAGGCCCAATCCGCTGATCAATCTCGGCATCCTGCGCAATCGCAACTTCGGCCTTTCGAGTATTTCCAGTCTAGGCATGGGCGTCGGGCTATACGGTTCGATTTATCTGCTGCCGCTGTATCTGGCGCAGATCCAGAACTACAACGCCCTGCAGATCGGCGAAGTGATCATGTGGATGGGCGTGCCGCAGCTGTTTCTGATTCCACTGGTGCCGAAGCTGATGAAGTTCGTGTCGCCGAAATGGCTGTGCACGCTGGGCTTCGGACTGTTCGGGCTGGCGAGTTTTTCGTCGGGGGTGCTCAACCCTGACTTTGCCGGGCCGCAGTTCAATCAGATCCAGATCATCCGCGCCCTCGGCCAGCCGCTGATCATGGTGACCATTTCCCTGATCGCTACGGCGTACATCCTCCCGCAGGACGCGGGGTCGGCGTCGAGCCTGTTCAATATCCTGCGTAACCTTGGCGGTGCGATTGGCATTGCTCTGCTCGCGACGCTGCTGGATGCGCGGACCAAGACCTACTTCGATTATTTGCGCGAGGCGGTGGTGCCGACCAATCCGCAGGTGGCTGAGCGCCTGGCGTCAATGACCGACAGGTTTGGCAGCGACACGGCGGCGTTGGGCAAGTTGAGTGAGATCGTCCATCAGCAGGCGGCGATCATGGCCTACAACGATGCGTTTCACTTTGTCGGGATTGCGCTGGGGATCAGCATGCTGGCGATTTTGCTGACCAAGAAATTGCCGCAAGGGCTGAAGGCTGGGGAAGCCCACTGATTTTTGTGCCGCCTGTAGCGGCCTTATCGCTGGCAAGCCAGCTCCCACAGGGATTGATGGTGTACACGAAATGTGTGAGCACCAAAGGAAACCAAGGAGCTGGCTTGCCAGCTCCTATAGGGATTGATGGTGTGCACGAAATGTGTGAGCACCAAAGGAAACCTGTGGGAGCTGGCTTGCCAGCGATGAGGCCCTATCAGGCAACATCAATCAAACAGCCAAAAGCCGCTCGCGCAATTTGGCAATCTCATCACGCATCTGCGCCGCCGCTTCAAACTCCAGATCCCGCGCCAGCTGATACATCTTCTCTTCCAGTGCGCGAATACGTTTGGCGATCTCGCTCGGCGAGCGCAATTCGGCCTCGTACTTGGCGCTTTCTTCGGCCGCCTTGGCCATGCCCTTGCGCTTCTTGCTGCGCGAACCCGGCACGGTGGCGCCTTCCATGATGTCGGCAACGTCCTTGAACACGCCTTTGGGCGTGATGCCGTTCGCAAGGTTGAAAGCAATCTGCTTGTCGCGACGACGTTCGGTTTCACCGATCGCCCGCTCCATCGAACCGGTCATGCGATCGGCGTAGAGAATCGCCCTGCCGTTGAGGTTACGTGCCGCACGGCCAATGGTCTGGATCAGCGAACGTTCGGAACGCAGGAAGCCTTCTTTGTCCGCATCGAGGATCGCCACCAGCGACACTTCCGGCATGTCCAGGCCTTCGCGCAGCAAGTTGATCCCCACCAGCACATCAAACGTGCCGAGGCGCAGATCGCGGATGATCTCGACCCGCTCGACGGTGTCGATGTCCGAGTGCAGATAACGCACGCGCACGCCGTGGTCGGCGAGGTAATCGGTCAAGTCTTCGGCCATGCGTTTGGTCAGCGTGGTGACCAGCACCCGCTCCTCGACCGCCACGCGCTTGGTGATTTCCGAGAGCAGGTCATCGACCTGAGTCAGCGCCGGACGCACCTCGACTTGCGGGTCGACCAGACCGGTCGGCCGCACCACTTGCTCAACCACCCGCCCGGCGTGCTCGGCTTCGTAGTTGCCCGGTGTCGCCGAGACGAAAATGGTCTGCGGGCTGACCCCTTCCCACTCATCAAAGCGCATTGGCCGGTTGTCCAGCGCCGACGGCAGGCGGAAGCCGTATTCCACCAGCGTCTCTTTACGTGAGCGGTCGCCCTTATACATTGCGCCGACCTGCGGCACGCTGACGTGGGATTCGTCGATCACCAGCAAGGCGTCGGCCGGCAGGTAATCGTAGAGCGTTGGTGGTGCAGCACCGGCCGGACGTCCGGACAGGTAGCGCGAGTAGTTTTCGATGCCGTTGCAGTAGCCCAGCTCGAGGATCATTTCCAGGTCAAAACGGGTGCGTTGCTCCAGACGCTGAGCCTCGACCAGTTTGTTGTTGCTGCGCAGGTATTCAAGGCGTTCCTGCAATTCGACTTTGATGTGTTCGATTGCGTCGAGCAGGGTTTCCCGTGGCGTCACGTAGTGACTCTTCGGGTAGAAAGTGAAGCGCGGCATCTTGCGGATGACTTCGCCCGTCAGCGGGTCGAATGCGGAAATGCTTTCGACCTCGTCATCGAACAGCTCGATGCGGATCGCTTCCAGATCGGATTCCGCCGGGTAGATGTCGATCACATCGCCGCGCACCCGGAAGGTTGCCCGGGCAAAATCCATGTCATTGCGGGTGTATTGCAGGTCCGCCAGACGCCGCAGCAGTGCGCGCTGGTCGAGTTTGTCGCCGCGATCGACGTGCAGCACCATCTTCAAATAGGTTTCCGGACTGCCCAGACCGTAAATGCACGACACCGTGGTGACGATGATCGCGTCCTTGCGTTCCAGCAACGCTTTGGTCGCAGACAAGCGCATCTGCTCGATGTGGTCGTTGATCGACGCGTCCTTCTCGATAAAGGTGTCGGACGACGGCACATAGGCTTCGGGCTGGTAATAGTCGTAGTACGAAACGAAGTATTCGACGGCATTGTTCGGAAAGAACGCCTTGAACTCGCCGTACAGTTGCGCAGCGAGGGTCTTGTTCGGCGCCAGCACCAGCGTCGGACGCTGTACCTGAGAGATGACATTGGCGATGCTGAACGTCTTGCCCGAGCCGGTCACACCGAGCAGCGTCTGGTGCGCCAGCCCGGCTTCGATGCCCTCCACCAATTGGCGGATGGCTTGCGGCTGATCGCCGGCGGGCTCGAAGCGGGTGACTAGCTGGAATTCGGACATACACACCTCTGGGATCGCAGCGTTCCGAGCAAAGCGGAACACCACGGGGACGACCGCAAACGACCGATGTCGCGCAAGAAAAAACCTGGATTGTGCTCAATGTGGAGTCGATTGCCTCGGCTTTCAAGGTAAACGTCCTACATCCAGCAAAGTCTCTGACAGGGTCAATCGACTAACGGTCAAGAAATAATCGGAAAAACTTACCCGAAATGCCGATTCCGCTGTCGCCATTGCTCAGTGATGGCCTCTATACTAGCTCCCCGTTTGTGCACCGCTCTAGTGCATTCGGCTGGAGCGCTACACGTCCCTCCACTCTCCATTCAGAGCCGCCGTAATAATGAGCCTGTTCTCCGCTGTCGAAATGGCACCCCGCGATCCAATCCTGGGCCTTAACGAAGCTTTCAACGCCGATACCCGGACCACCAAGGTCAACCTGGGCGTTGGCGTTTACTGCAACGAAGAGGGGCGAATTCCACTTCTGCGCGCCGTGATCGAAGCCGAAACCGTTCGAGCTGCTCAACACGCTTCGCGCGGTTACCTGCCGATCGATGGCATCGCTGCCTACGACCAGGCCGTACAGAAGCTGCTGTTCGGTAACGACTCGCCGCTGATCAGCGCCGGTCGCGTCATCACCACTCAGGCCGTCGGCGGAACCGGCGCACTGAAAATCGGTGCTGACTTCCTCAAGCAACTGCTGCCGAACGCTGTTGTGGCAATCAGTGACCCGAGCTGGGAAAACCACCGCGCGCTGTTCGAAACCGCCGGCTTCCCAGTGCAGAACTACCGTTACTACGACGCCGCCACCCACGACGTGAACCGTGCCGGCATGCTCGACGACCTCAACGCCCTGCCGAATGGCTCGATCATTGTCCTGCACGCCTGCTGCCACAACCCGACCGGCGTCGACCTGACCCCGGCCGACTGGAACAACGTGCTGGACGTGGTCAAGGCCAAAGGTCACGTGCCGTTCCTCGACATGGCTTACCAAGGTTTTGGTGACGGCATCGACGAAGACGCCGCCGCTGTGCGCCTGTTCGCCGAGTCCGGTTTGACCTTCTTCGTCTCGAGCTCGTTCTCCAAGTCGTTCTCGCTGTACGGCGAACGCGTTGGCGCCCTGTCGATCATCAGCGAATCGAAAGAAGAAAGCGCGCGCGTGCTGTCGCAGGTCAAGCGCGTGATCCGCACCAACTACTCCAACCCGCCGACCCACGGTGCAAGCATCGTCGCCGCTGTGCTGAACAGCCCGGAACTGCGCGCCCATTGGGAAGCCGAACTGGCGGAAATGCGTCTGCGCATTCGTGGCATGCGCGAGCAGATGGTTGCCCTGCTGGCGGAAAAAGCCCCGGGCCGCGACTTCAGCTTCGTCGGTCGTCAGCGCGGCATGTTCTCCTACTCCGGCCTGACCACTGAACAAGTGCATCGCCTGCGTAACGAGTTCGGCATCTACGCCCTGGACACCGGCCGCATCTGCGTGGCGGCGCTGAACCAGAGCAACATCAAGGCCGTGACGGATGCGATCGTTCAGGTCATCTGATTCCGCTTTGCGATGAAAAACGGGAAGCCTTGCGGCTTCCCGTTTTTTATTGTCACGAAACAATCCCTATCCCCTCTAAACTGCACACATGTCCAAATGTGGGAGCGAGCTTGCTCGCGAAAGCGATCTGTCATTCAACATCGTTGTCGACTGACATGACGCCTTCGCGAGCAAGCTCGCTCCCACAGGTGATGAGTACATTCCAGAATTTTGTGAGATCAGATATGAAAAACGACAACCTGCGCGCCGACCGTGACGATCTGGATGATTTCATCCCCCGCGCATCGGCAAAACGCCAAAAGAGCCTGGTGCTGCAAGTCGCCGCCGGGGTGTTCCTGGGCGGCCTGGTCCTTTGGCTGGTGCAACTCGCAGCCACTGCGGCTTACGCCAAACTGATGATGGGCACCATCACCTTCGGCAGTTAAGCCAGTTCGGTCGCACGCTGACTCGCGGCGTCGTCATAAACGACGTACAGCGATTCGGCGATCTGGCTTTTGATCGCCTTGGTGCTTTCCAGGCCCAAGACAAACCCTTCGGCCTTGCCACCGGCGCGGTTCAATTCCTCGGCGGTGCTGGCCTGGGTGATTGCATCGAAGAGTTTTTCGGCGTGGGGACCGACGCCCTTGGGCAGGCTGATTTGCGCGATGCTCATGCGAACACCTCGCTGTTGCGGGACAAATGGTTCATGGCGCGGACCTTTTTCGGCGAATGGCCGGCAGCGCGTGTGACCACTTCCGGGCGGCCATGGTAGACCTCTGCTGCAGTTCTGGTAACCGCCAATCGCTGACAAGTCACCGCCCATCCAGAAGATTCAGTGTTTTTTATAACCGATGCTTGACTTCTCTTTTTGAATCAGTAACATACGCACCAATTCCGCAATAGCTCAGTTGGTAGAGCAAATGACTGTTAATCATTGGGTCCCTGGTTCGAGTCCAGGTTGTGGAGCCAAATAGCAAAGCCCCTGAATCGAAAGATTCAGGGGCTTTTTTGTGGGCGCTCGAAAAGATCAAACAAAAAGGGCCGATCTGCGCGTAACAGATCGGCCCTTTTCTATTCACAGGCAGCCGTCAGACATGCTCACCGCT
>NZ_QAIU01000230.1:10545-15247 GCF_003061205.1 Pseudomonas sp. HMWF006 | reverse complement strand
CCATCGCAATCATGCAGCTTGCCGTCGCTGAAGTAATCGCCTTCACGCAGCGCTGCCAGATCGCGATAGCGCAGGGTCCGCTCTTCCGCCGCGGCAAACACCGACTGCTGGTCCGAGTTGCCGGCGGTGAAGTGGTTGAACGCCAGGTTGAGCAGGATCGCCATGATCGCCGACGAGCTGATGCCCGAATGGAAAATGGTCGCGAACCAGCTCGGGAAGTGATCGTAGAAGTTCGGCGCGGCAATCGGGATCATGCCGAAGCCGATCGAGGTGGCAACGATGATCAGGTTGACGTTGTTGCGGTAATCCACCTTCGACAGCGTGCGAATACCGCTTGCCGCCACCGTACCGAACAGCACTATACCGGCGCCACCCAATACTGACGTCGGTACGGCGGCAATCACCCGGCCCATGAACGGCAGCAGACCGAGAATCACCAGGAAGATACCGCCAGTGGCGACCACGTAACGGCTCTTGATCCCGGTCACCGCCACCAGCCCGACGTTCTGGGCGAAAGCACTTTGAGTGAAGGAACCGAAGATCGGCGCAAACATGCTCGACAGCATGTCCGCCCGCAGACCATTGCCCAGACGCTTGGAATCGACCTTGGTGCCGATGATTTCACCGACCGCGAGAATGTCCGCCGAAGTCTCTACCAGAGTCACCATCACCACGATGCACATCGACAGGATCGCGGCGAAGTGGAAAGTCGGCATACCGAAGTGGAACGGCGTCGGGAAGCCGAACATCGGCCCCGTGGTGACGCTGGAGAAATCCGCCATGCCAAGGAACACCGCCAGCACCGTGCCGATCACCATGGCCAACAGGATCGACAGACGCGAGATGGTCGAACTGCCGACCTTGCTCAGCAGCAACACCAGCACCAGCGTGACCGCCGCCAGACCGATGTTCTGCATGCTGCCGAAGTCCGGGGCATGGCTGTTACCGCCCATGGCCCAGCGTGCGGCCACCGGCATCAGCGTCAGGCCGATGGTGGTGATCACGATGCCGGTGACCAACGGCGGGAAGAACTTGGTGATGCGCGAGAACACCGGCGTGATCAACAAACCGATCAAGGACGCCGCAATCACCGCGCCGAGCACCGACTGGAAGCCGCCCTCGCCGCCACTGCTGACGATCGCGACCATGGTCGCCACGCCGGAGAACGACACGCCCTGTACCAGCGGCAACTGACAACCAAAAAACGGCAGACCCAGGGTTTGCAGCAGTGTCGCCAGCCCCCCCGCAAACAATGAAGCAGCAATCAACAAACCAATGTCCGCCGGCGACAGCCCGGCAGCCTGACCGATGATCAGTGGCACCGCGACGATACCGCCATACATGGTCAGAACATGTTGCAGGCCGTAAGCCATATTCGCGCCGACCCCGAGATTTTCGTCCTCGGGCCGTTGGTGTGAAACATGGGGCGTTTTCATGGTGGGGGGTTCCCTGGTTTTTGTTATGCGCACACTGTATTCAATACTCGTGACAAATGTCCATAGAGTTGTATACAACTTATTGGTCACATAATGGCCAGGTAGCCACCCATCCTGCTAGCCCGCTGCTGCCAGCGCCCACAAATCCGCCAACACATTCCCTCCTGTCACTGTGGATGTGAACACTCGTGTGAAGTGTTCACGGCGACCTCAGGCCGGGACGATCATCCGTTCAAGGGCATGCCGCACATGCGGAAGATCAGGCAGGCGCAGATCAAATTCGCCAGCCAGCAACGCGATCAACTCATCGACATCCGCCACTTCCCGACGCTCACTCTCGGCGCCCACGCGATGAAGCGCGAAGCTGCCGTTGTTCAACGTCTTGCGCCAGCCGTCACCGGTGCGCGCAACCATCAGGCGCTGGGTGAACGGTGATTGCGGATGGGTCGAGACGTACCAGTTGCCGATGGTGTAGTCGATGTCTTCCTGGCGTTGCAGATCGAACAGGTACATCGACCGCCACTCACCCGCCACCCTGGCGCGCAGCATGTAGCCATCGGTCTGTTTTTCGATGCGGTAGGGTTCGTGCGGCGTGGACTGCTCGTGTTCGCTGTCGAGGATCAGCGGTGCCGTTGGCACCATGCCGCCGAAGCCGACGTCGGTGATGTAACGCACGCCGTCGAGGGTCACCAGGCTCAAGCGGTGAGTACGGGCGGTCCAGCTGCCTTCGGGTTGATTCATCACCACCCGGCCGCTGATGGCGCGAGCATCGAAGCCCAGTTCAAGCAACAGGGCGAAAAACAGGTGATTGAGTTCGTAACAGTACCCGCCACGGCCATGGTCGAATACCTTCTGTTCAATAGAGGCGAGATCAATCAGCACCGGCGCGCCAGTGATCGTGGCCAGGTTCTCGAAGGGAAAGGCGCCGGTGTGACGTAATTGCAGCTGACGCAGGGTGTCCAGGGTCGGTGCAGGCGGCGTATCGAAACCCAGGCGTTGCAGGTACAGCTTCAGATTCGTCAGGCGTGGTTCGCTCATTGCTCAGTCCTTTTGCATGGGCCGCAGATCACTGCGTTAATGGTCGCCATGTATACGGGATCGGGCACTGTTTTCGACAATTGATTTCGCCAATCGCCTGCTAGCGTTTTTTGCGCGAACCGATGCGAATCCACGTCGGCGCATGGTCACTGGCGTGCGGTTCGTTGCGCACCCAGGCGTCTACGCCAGCCTCGTGCAGATACGGACTCAGCGCCGGGTTGAGCAAGAGATGATCAATGCGCAACCCGGAGTTGGTTTGCCAGTGTTGGCGGAAGTAATCCCAGAACGTGTACAGCCGATCTTCGGGGTACAGATGCCGCAGTGAATCGGTCCAGCCCTGATCGAGCAAGCGCTGATAGCACTCACGGCTTTGCGGTTGCAGCAACGCGTCCTTGAGCCATGAACGGGTGTTGTAGATGTCCATGTCGGTGGGCACCACGTTGTAGTCGCCGGCCAGCACCACCGGATGGTCGCTGCTTTGCAGGTCCTTGGCGTAACGGATCAGGCGCTCGAACCAGGCCAGTTTGTAGTCGAACTTCGGCCCCGGCTGCGGGTTGCCGTTTGGCAAGTACAGGCACCCGACCAGCACTCCATGCACTGCGGCTTCCAGATAGCGGCTGTGCTTGTCATCGGGGTCGCCGGGCAACCCACGGCGGCTCTCCAGCGGCTGCGCATCGCGGGCAAGAATCGCCACGCCGTTCCACGACGCCTGACCCTGCCAGATTGCGCCATACCCGGCGGCTTCCAGCTCGGCGACAGGAAACGCGCTGTCGACGGATTTGAGTTCCTGCAGGCACGCGATGTCCGGCTGTTCGCGCTTGAGCCAGTCCAGCAGGTTCGGCAGCCGTGCGCGCAGGCCGTTGACGTTGTAGGTGACGATCCGCAGGTTTTTCATCGGCTGAGGCTCCTGCCCAAGGCATGTAAAAATTGTGACCGTGTGCCCCTCGCGCAGGTTGCATCGGATCACTGCGCTGCGGCGTAATAGGCGCTCGCCCTTCGCCCGCACTGCCGAGACCTGAATCCATGCAAACCACGCTGCGAGGTCAGCGCATCCTTCTGCGCCCGCTGCAATATTCCGACGCCGCCGCCCTGCTCGATGCCGCCGCTGACGGCGAACTGTGGAACCTCACCGTCACCGTGGTGCCTTCGGCGTCGACCATCGACAGTTATCTGAAAAAGGCCCTCGATGGCCGCGAAGCCGGTACGGTCATGCCATTTGTCATCGTATTGAAAGACACCGGCGAGGTGATCGGCTCGACCCGCTTCTGGAAGATCGACCGAGTCAATCGCAAGCTGGAAATCGGCAGCAGCTGGATCGCGGCGCGCTGGCAGAAGTCGTTCGTCAACACCGAAGCCAAATACCTGATGCTGTGCCACGCCTTCGACCTGCTCGATTGCGTGCGCGTGCAATTCACCACCGACGAAAACAACCAGAAGTCACGCAACGCGATCCTGCGTCTGGGCGCGCAGCAGGAAGGCATCGTCCGCCATGAACGGATCATGCCCGACGGGCGCAAGCGCAACTCGGTGCGTTTCAGCATCATTGACGACGAGTGGCCACAGGTGCGCCTGCACCTGGAACAGAAACTCGCCGCTTACGCCTGAGGCCCGTCGTTCACACGCGATGGCGCAGCCACTGCAGAAAGCCTTTTTTCGCCACGACCACGGGCTCGTCCTGCGTCAGGGTCTGCGCTTTGTGCAGGCGATAATCGAGCAGGGTTTTCATCGCTTCACTGATGTCGTGACGAGCGTCCAGGCACGGTTTCAAATAGGATTTTTCGATACGGTACATGGCGCAGAACGTTTTCGCGGCGAAGGTGGCCGGCACCGATGAATCGGAAAGAATACCGGCCTCGCCAATCACTTCCCCCGGCCCCATGCGTCCGGATTCGAACGGTTTGCCATGACGGATCAAGGTCACGGTGACCACTCCGGATTCGATGATGAACAGGTGATCGCTGACCTCGCCCGCCCCCAGAATCTGCTCGCCGGCGCGGAAGGTTTGCAGGGTCATGTTCTGGCTGAAGGTGTCTTTTTCTTCCTGACGCAAGGTCGAGAAAATCGGTGAACTGTCGAGCAACGCCCGTGGCCGCGAAAGGTTCGTCGGCGCGTTGCTTTCATCGCTGGACAGCAGGTTCACCCCGGACGCCTGCAAGTGCCGATAGGCCAGATCAAACAGTTGATTGCGCACTACACGTTTCTCGCCCATCGAGGCGACGAACCCGCTG
>NZ_QAIU01000230.1:0-10535 GCF_003061205.1 Pseudomonas sp. HMWF006 | reverse complement strand
GCTCCAGTGCGTCGATCACCGAGTTGGGCCGGGCATGGGGGCTGACCTGCACACTGACCGCCACACCGAACATGTTGCTCGGTCGACTGAAGTTGATGATCTTGGCCTTGGCCGCCAGTGAGTTGGGGATTACCGCCATGCTGCCCTGACTGGTTTGCAGACGCGTGGCGCGCCAGTCGATGTCGGTGACCCGGCCTTCGGTGCCGTCGATGGAGATCCAGTCATCCAGCTGATAGGGCTTGGTGGTGTTGAGGACGATCCCGGAGAACACGTCGCTGAGCGTGCTCTGCAAGGCCAGACCGACGATGATCGCCAGCGCGCCGGACGTTGCCAGCACGCCCTTGACCGGCAGATCCAGCACATAAGCCAGCGCGGCGATAATCGCGATCAGGAAAATCACCGCGCCGAGCAAGTCCTGCAACAAGCGCCCGGTGTGCCCGACCCGCTGCATCATTACCGCGCCGATCAACACCGTCAGGGTGCGAGCGCCGAACAACCACCAGCCGATCTGCAAACCAGTCGCCGCCAGGTGCAGCGGCACGTTGTCGGCCCACGGCGCCGGCTCCATCGGGTTGAGGCCTTCGTTGAACAGTACGGCGCTGAACAGGCTGAAAATCAGCACCCGCACCAGCAGCTTCCACTCGCTGCCACGGGAGCTGATCAGGCGCCACAGCCCCAGATCGAGGAGGATCAGGATCAACGCGCAAAACAACGGATGTTCGCTCAGCAGAGACAGCATCAAACAACTCCGACGGGGGCCAATCGCGAGAAGATCGCACAGATTGGGCAAGTGTAGGAGCAATTGATTTCAGCGGATGAACACGATCTCACTGGGAACAAAAAAACCTGCCGCAGCCCCTACACAGCTTTAGGCTAGGAATGCATCTGGCCGAAACGTCCGGACTGGAAGTCGGTGAAGGCCTGGTGGATTTCCTGCTCGGTGTTCATCACGAACGGGCCGTGACCGACGATCGGTTCGTCGATCGGCTCGCCGCTGAGCAGCAACACCACGGCGTCTTCGCTGGCTTCGAGGGTCAACTGATGGCCGTTACGCTCGAACAGCGCCAACTGCCCTTCGCGCACCGACTCCAGGCCGTTGACCTGCAGCGAACCTTTCAGTACCACCAGCGCGGTGTTGCGGCCTTCGTGCAGATCCAGCGTCAGCAACTTGCCGGCATTCAGGCGCAGGTCCCAGACGTCGATAGGGGTGAAGGTGCGCGACGGCCCTTTGCGGCCATCGAATTCGCCAGCGATCAGGCGCAGATGGCCGGCGTCGTCCTTGAGGGCGATGCTCGGGATGGCGCCATCGAGAATCGTCTGGTAACCCGGCGCGGCCATTTTGTCCTTGGCCGGCAGGTTGACCCACAACTGGACCATCTCCAGGTTGCCGCCGGTCCTGGCGAAGCGATCCGAGTGGAACTCCTCGTGCAGGATCCCGGAAGCGGCGGTCATCCATTGCACATCGCCCGGGCCGATGGTGCCGCCACTGCCGGTGGAGTCACGGTGCTGCACCTCGCCCTCGTACACGATCGTCACGGTTTCAAAACCACGGTGCGGATGCTGACCCACGCCACGTCGCTCGGTGGTCGGGGTGAAATGCGCGGGACCGGCATGGTCGAGCAGCAGGAACGGGCTGATGTGTTTGCCCAGGTTGTCGTAGGAAAACAGCGTGCGAACCGGGAAACCATCGCCGACCCAGTGGCCACGCGGGCTGGTGTAGATGCCGATGATGTTTTTCATGGTTATCTCCAATTTGATGAATGACGCATTGAATTGAGCTTATATTCATGAACATTCATGCACTAGACGGCAAAAAACAGTTTTTGCGTTCCATAAACAGGACAATTCGCGAGCCTGCTCGCGAAGGGGTCAGCCCGGACGACACAACTCCCGAAAAAGATTCGTGCCTCGCAGTCAACAGTGCTTTGCCTCAGCGGCGGTTTTTCTCAAGGAAGTCGACGCGGATACTCCGGCCCATTCCCACTGCAACCCTGGAGTCATCAATGTCTGTTCCCGCTTTTGGTCTGGGTACGTTTCGCCTGCAAGGTCAGGTGGTCATCGATTCGGTGAGCACCGCGCTTGAGCTCGGCTATCGGGCCATCGACACCGCACAGATTTACGAGAATGAGGCCGAGGTCGGCCAGGCCATCGCCGCCAGCGGCATTGCGCGTGATGAGTTATTCATCACCAGCAAGATCTGGATCGCCAATTTCGCCGGGGATCGCCTGATCGAAAGCCTCAAGGAAAGCCTGCAAAAACTGCAGACCGACTACCTCGATCTGACACTGATCCACTGGCCATCGCCTGACGATCAGGTGCCGGTCGCCGAATTCATGGGGGCATTGCTGGAAGCCAAGCGTCTGGGCCTGACCCGGCAGATCGGTGTCTCCAACTTCACCATCGAACTGATGCAACAGGCGATTGAAGCCGTGGGCGCCGACAACATTGCCACCCTCCAGATCGAACTGCACCCGTACCTGCAAAACCGCAAAGTCGTCGGGTTTGCCAAAAGCCAGGGCATCCACATCACCTCGTACATGACCCTCGCGTATGGCGAAGTCCTGAAAGACCCGCTGATCCAGCAAATCGCCGAACGCCTGCACGCCACACCGGCACAAGTCACCCTGGCCTGGGCCATGCA
Organism: Pseudomonas sp. HMWF006; assembly: GCF_003061205.1. Taxonomy (NCBI): domain Bacteria; kingdom Pseudomonadati; phylum Pseudomonadota; class Gammaproteobacteria; order Pseudomonadales; family Pseudomonadaceae; genus Pseudomonas; species Pseudomonas sp. HMWF006. The sequence continues at coordinate 7,894 of NZ_QAIU01000230.1, read as the reverse complement.
ATCGGGGTATGCGGTGATTCCATCGTCAACCCGACGCGCCAACCTGCAGAGCAATATGGGGGCCGTTGCGCTGACCCTGAGTGACGCGGACATGGCGCAGATCGCCACGCTGGAACGCGGTCATCGCCTGACCAGCCCGAAAGGCATTGCGCCGGTCTGGGATTGATCGCTCAGGCCTGAAGACGCTGCGCGAGAGCGTTCATGGCCTCGCGCAACACATGGACCGCACTGACTACAGGTTCGGTATCGGCGCCGCGACTGACCTGCTCAAGTTCGTCGCACGCCGCCACCAGCCGCGCCGCGCCGACCATGCGGGCGGCGCCCTTGATGTGATGCGCCAGCTCGCGCAGCCCTTCCGGATCCCGCCCGGGCCTCAGCCGCTCAAGGCGTTGCAGGTCGTGATGCAGGCTGTTCAACACTTCTTCGCGCAGACGCGCAATCAGCGCGTGATCCTCGCCGGCCATCTGCTCCAGCGTACTCAGATCAATGTCTACCGGAACAATGTCCTCGGTGGGTTCAAGCTGTCCGCCGTCATGACTGGCGCCCTCGAGCGCCTGTGCCAGATCGTGCAAGCGAATCGGTTTGAACAGGCATTCGTCCATACCCGCCGCAAGGCAGCGACGCTTCTCCTCGACCTGGGCATTGGCGGTAAACCCGAGGATCAGGCAGGGCCGACGCCCCGTCGTAATCTCTTCGGCACGGATGGCCCGGGCGAGTTCATAGCCATTGCGCCGCGGCATGTTGCAATCGGTGATCACCACATCGAATGACTGCGCCCGCCAGCGTTCCAGACCTTCATGACCATCCTCGGTGTCGACCGTGCGGTGCCCCAGTTCACTCAGTTGCCAACACAACAACAGCCGATTCACCGGATGATCGTCGACTACCAGCACCTGCAGCGAGCACGATGCCTCGCGCAGTGTTTCAGGCGTCGCGGGGCGCTGCTCCAGTGCCGTCAATACTGGCAGCTCAAGGCTGACCTCCACCTGCGTCCCCTGGCCCGGCTCGCTGTCGAGGCGCAACGTACCGCCCATCATTTCGCACAGCGTGCGACTGATCACCAGGCCCAGTCCGGAGCCGCTGCGCGCCGACTGGGGACTATTGCGCGCCTGGACGAACGGGTTGAACAGCCGCTGCCGATCCTGCACTGCGATGCCGATGCCGCTGTCTTGAATGACCACGTTCACCGCCAGTCGCTCGGCCGTCGAGGGCCTTACCGCCAGCCACAAGCTCACCTCGCCGGTGTCGGTGAACTTGATCGCGTTACTCAGCAGATTCGACAGCACTTGCTTGAAACGCGTCGGGTCGATCAACACCTCAACGTCGCTGTGTGCATCGAGTTCGATGTGCCACAGCAAGCGTTTCTGCCGGGCGAGGCCTTCGAATACCCGACAGACCGACACCACCAGTTCACGCAGATTGGCCCGTTCCGGGGCGATGGACAAATGCCCGCTCTCAATGCGGGCAATGTCGAGAATGTCGCCGATCAGCGCCAGCAATTGCTGCCCGGCATTGGAGGCCACCTGAATCGCCAGGCGATCGGTCACGCCCTCTTCGGCCCGCTTCAGGGCCAGTTCGAGCATGCCGATCAACGCGTTCATCGGTGTACGGATTTCATGGCTCATGGTTGCCAGAAACGTGGTCTTGGCCCGATTGGCGTCGTCGGCGATGTCCTTGGCATCCTGCAATTGCTGCAACCATTGTTGGCGCTGGCGAATCTGCCAGCGCTGAAAACCGATCCAGCCCAGCGCCAGCACCAACAGACCCGCCGCACCGGCAAAACCCAGCACAATGGTGCGGCGATGACGCAGCCAGTAACTGTCCTCCACCACCACATCATTGCCCCAGCGTTCGACCAGTTCGTCCATCTGTTGCGGGGCGATGCTCAGCAGGGCCTTGTTCAGGATCGAATGCAGCAGCGGCGCCTGCGGAGCAGTGGCCAGGGCAATGCGGGCCGGCTGGTCGCCGACGGTGCCAATGATGCGCAGGCGCTCGCGGTACTGGTGGGCAATCAGAAAACGCGCAACCAGCAATGAACTCACCGTCGCATCGACCTGGCCCCTGGCAATCCACTCCATGCCTTCGGCAGGGCTTCTGACGTCGACCAGACGAATGCGCGGTACCCGTTCCAGCAGATAGTTGCGTAACGGGTGACCGCGATAAATCGCCACGCGTTTGCCCACCAGATCGTCGAGGGTGCGCGGACTCTGCGCCGCTACCGCACTGACCAGCACAAACGGATTGTTCAGGTAGGCGCGGGTGAATTGCAGCTCGTTTTCGCGCTCGCTGCTGGGCGTCACCACAGGCAACACATCGAGGTCGCCGGCCTTCAGTTGCTCGATCTGGCGATCCAGCGAAGCACCGCGCACGATCGCGAATTGCAACCCGCTGCGCTGGCTGATCAGGCTCAGCAGTTGCGCGCCCAACCCGCTGAAACGGCCGTCGGCATCAAAAAAAGTCAGCGGCGCGAAATCTTCGATGGCGCCGACCCGCACCAGCGGATGCTGATCCAGCCATTGCTGCTCGGTCGCACTGAGCTGAACCCGGGACTGCCCCGCCATCTCTGCAGGACCGGCGCTCCAGCGCAGCTCAATGCGTTGCCGCTGCTCGCCGGGAATCGCCGCCAGTGCCTTGTCGACGATGCGTTTGAGGCGCACATCGCTGCGCAACAAGGCAAAACCGAAGGGGTTGGCGTCAAGCCCCGCCGGCCCGGCCAGGTGCAGGTCGTTGCGGTAATTGGTATTGATCAAGTAGTTGGCGCTGATCAGATCGCCCAGATAAACGTTTTCTGCGCCAAACGCCACGGCCCCCAGCGCATCCATCGCCGAGGCATAACGCTGTATTCGTGCGCGTGGGTATAACGCCTGCACATTCGCCAGCGGCAAATAGTCTTCGACCATGGCGACGCGTTTGTCTTCGAGGCCCATCGTTAACAGTTCGTCGAACCGGGTGACCAGCATGGGCTGATCTTCGGCATAGGCGCGGGACAGAACGATGTCCGGGTCGGCAGTTTCAAACGAATTGGAGGTGCCCAACAGATCGAGATCCGCGCGTTTGAGCGCGCTCATCAGCGCCTCCCGGTCGGCGTACCGGCGCACTTCGATCCGCACACCGAGCAGTTGCGCCAACAGGTCAGCGTAGTCAGCCGTGAGCCCCTCCAGCTCATGTTGATTGCGGCTGATCTCGAACGGCGGGTAGTCGGGCCCGGAAATCCCCATGCGCAATACGGGATGCTCGCGCAACCATTGCCGGTCCTGTTCGTCCAGGGGCAGCTGGACATGCTCCAGACCGCTGCGGGTGAGGATGTCCAGTACCGGTGGCGCCTCGCTCGCCCAGCAGGCCCCCGCCACCATCAGCCACAGCCAGACAACACCACCTGCGAGCTTCATGTGTCTGGCTCAGATCAAATGATTGCGCTTGGCGAAGTCACGCAAGTGCACCGCCGAGCTGATCCCGAGCTTTTTCATCAGCCGGGTTTTATAGGTGCTGACGGTTTTATGGCTCAGGTGCATGTCCTCGGCAATCGTCTTGTTCGGCTTGCCCTGCCCCAATTGCTCGAAAATGTTCAGCTCACGGTCGGAGAGCTGATCGATCATCTGCTTTTCGGTGATTTGCACGGCATTCAATGTGCTGGCGCTGTCCGGCAGTGCGGAAAAATAGGTGTAGCCGGACATCACGGCCTGGATGGCCTTGTGCAGCTGTTGCAATTGATTGGTCTTGGTGACATAGGCCATCGCCCCGGCCCGCAGGCAACGCTCCTGATAAAACAACGGATCGTGGGTACTGAACACCAATACCCGGCAATCAAGATCGTTGGCCCTGATCCGCGTCATCACCTCCAGCCCGTCGAGTGCCGGCAAACGCAGGTCCAGCACGACCAGTTTCGGCTGATGCTCGCGGATCAGCGCCACCACCTCGTTGCCATTGGACGCTTCGTGAATCTCCTTGAAACCTTCGGCTTGCAGCACGATCCGGATGGCGGCCCGTACGACCGGATGATCGTCGACGATCAGCGCTGACTTCATGTCCACTCCCGATGACAAACCTGGCGAAAAGACCAACGGCGTCAGTGGATCCGGACGCAGTGGCTGCGCAAGGACTGTTACACGAATCAGCGAGTGAATCACCTGTCAGGTCTGACAGTTGCCGCCAGCGACATTCTATGCATAAGCCCGACGCCGAGCGCCCGACTCCAGCTGCCAGACCGGCGCATCCCGCGACCTGTCGGGGGCATCGACCAGCGCCATCAACTGTTTGATCGCCGAGGCGCCGGGCGACGCCGCATGACTGATCTGCACGTTGTCCTGGGCAAAACCCAGGGCCGTCTGCAACGGCGCCGAAGCCTCGTTGTAGATCAACGCATGACGAACTTGCGGGTTATTCAGGAAAAACCCCGGCAGGTCCAGCGCTCCGGTCGCCAGGTCGGCGTTGATCACTACGGCGTCGAAGGGTTCGCAGCCGTAATCGACCAGGGTCAGCAACTCGGCGAGGGTCTGCACCGGCGCAACCCGGTAGTAACCGAGGTTATTGAAAAGTCGCTCGGTGTTCATCCGGTAAAAATGCTGCGGGTCGGCGATGAGGATGCGCAGGGCTTTGTTGATCATGGTCAATCTCCCGGTGAAGTCGGTTTCTGGGTCGGGCAAGGCTACGTATGCCTTCCGCCCGGATCTGTAGGAACTTTCCTAAAAACCCGGTCATTCATCCTTGGCCTGATGCTCGTTGCGCTGCTGCAGCCAGCACAGCAAGTCGACCCCGGACATCGGGCGCGCATACCAGTAGCCCTGCCCCTGCGTGCAACCCAGCGCCAACAGTTCCCGGCGCTGCGCATCGGTCTCGATACCTTCGATCACGACGCTCATGCCGAGGGTTTCGCCCAGTGCCAGGGTGCTGCTGATCGCCGCCCGGCAACGGGGCTCATGCTCAAGGTTGCGAATGAAATCAGCGTCCAGCTTGATTTCGTTGAACGGCAACTGACACAGGCGCTGCAACGAGGAAAACCCTGCGCCGAAGTCATCAATCGACAGGCGACATCCCATCATGCGCAGGCGTACCAGGGTTTCTAGGCTGGTGGCCGGCGCTTCGAGCAAGCCGCTTTCGGTCAGCTCGAAGGTCAGGCTTGCACCCGTACTGGCGTGGCGCGCCAGCAGGCTGAGCAGGGTGGAGGTCAGCTCACCACTGGCCAACTGCGTCGCTTGCAGATTGAACGCGATGTTCAAGGCAAAACCTTGCTCGCGGGCACTGCTCTGCACCAGCAGCGCTTGCTCCAACTGAGTAAACAACAGCGCGTCGAGCAACCCACAACGCTCCAGCACCGGCATGAACAGCGCCGGCGAAATAATTCCACGGGTCGGGTGCAGCCAGCGGCACAGCACCTCGACGCCACAGACCTCACCCGTGTGCAAATTGAATTTGGGCTGATACCAGGCATGCAATTGCTGCTCGGCCAGCGCCTGGCGCACCGCCGCTTCACTGGCCAGCGTGACGGCTGTGGCAGCTGGCAATGGCGTGACAGGACGGTTGACCGCCTTGTCGAGCAAATCCGCCAGCACTTGCGCATGCAAGGGTTTGCCGACATCGCCGAGCAAATCCATGCCCAGCAGCGCCACCATTTGATGCACCGCCCGACGCAAGTCTGCCGACAGCGAACTACTGATGATCACTGACTTGACCTGCCCTGACGCGCCCACACGCTGCAGAAACTCAAGCCCGTCCATGCCGTCCATTTGCAGATCGCACAGGGCCACGTCGACCGTGCCAACAGACTCCAGCAGCGCCAGCGCCTCGGCACCGTCACTGGCTTCAAGCACCTCGCGGCAACCGAGCGCACGCAGCATGTTGACCGCCACCGAGCGTTGGAAAGCATGGTCTTCCAGTACCAGCACACGCAGTGGCCGTTCGCAAAAACGCTCAAACATCGAATTGCTCCAGCAGAGGACCCAGGGTTTGTCGATCCGGCGTACGGATCAGGCTCAGTTGCCGCCGTTGACTGGCGTAGATCATCGCTGCCCGGGCCTGGCCGCGTTGTCCGTCGTAGATCACACCGTGGCGAATCTGCGCGTTGCTCTGAAAAAATCGCAGCGCATCAATCCCGGTAGCGGCCAGCACGTTCGCGTTGATCAGCATCAGGTCAAAGCGCTCGAAAGGCTCGTGGGAGTATTGGGTCACGCTCAGCAGTTCGCGGAATGAACGTACCGGCGTGAGCGCCCGACAGCCCAGTTCATTGAGCGTTCTGCTGATTCGCGAATGCAGTGAGCACTGCTCTTCGACAATAAGGATGCGCCAGCACTTGTAGGACATTGATTTCGACAGGGTTAGGAAAAGGAATTGTTGCTGGTAGTACCAATGCCGACACGCTAATCAAAAAGAACTGCGCGGCATGTAGGACAAGTCTGAAAAAAACACCGGAATGTTCTGGCCGTCGCAAGAGAAAAAGCCACGGCGGAATAACCCGACGTGGCGTCTGTTTGCTTACCAGAGGTAGCGATAACCCAGGCTCACACCGAAGGGTTGCTCGATGCCATTGCCTTTGGCGTATTCGGCATCCAGCGAGATCTTGCTCTTCTCACTGACCTGCAACACGCCGCCAAACCCGAGTTCGACCCGGTTACCCGGCAGCTCGGCGTCGAACTTGTGGCCATTGACGTTGACCTTGCTGCTGCCGGCATGCTCGGTGATGTACGACGCTTTGACATACGGTTGGGCCTTCATGCCGTTGCTCAGCTCCAGGCTGCGACCGAACAGTGAACCCACACGGCTCTGCAAGGAGTCGAGGTCATCGGACTTGACACGCAAGCCGTTGCTGGCGGTGTAACTGGCGCCCTGGGTACGCGTCGCGGTGATTTCCAGTTGTGGCTCCACGAACCAGCCATCCTTCAAATTGATGCGCTTGCCGACCTCGATGTCCGCACCGACGCCGTTGGTGCTGTAGGAACCTTTGACCGACTCGCCCAGATTGCTCGGGGTCTTGATCTCGTTATCGAAACGGCTGTACTTCAACACGCTGTCGACGTACACACCGTTGTCGTTGAGGTACGTGGCGTAGACGCCGAACATACGGCTGTCGATTTCACCGGAAGCGCCCTCGCCGAAATCCAGGTCCGATCGGGCGGTACCGACCATCGCACCGACATAGACTTTGCCGCTGTCCACCGCGAAGGCTTTGTCGGCACCGATTTCCAGCCCCGTGACGTCTTGGGTGTAGGCGCGACTGGAGTGTTCGCTGACGTCGAATCGCTTACCGATCGCGCGGGTCCAGAGACCACCGTCATCCTCGCCCATGCGTAATTCGCCGAGGCGTTTGACCAAGGCGTTCATCTGCGCATTCCACAGGCCCGCTCCGGCGGTGCGGGCAGCGATGGCGGCGTTGGCACCTTTGGACAGGTTTTGCGGCGCCGGGTCGACCGGGCGCGGCGGTGGTGTTACAGGGGACACCGGTTTGACAGGATCAACCGGCGCCACGGGGTCTACTGGATTGACGGGGACTACTGGCTTTCCCGGGTCGACTGGATTGACCGGGTCCACTGGCTTCACCGGGTCGACCGGAATCGCGCCCCCGCTTGCCAGTCCCCAGTCATCGCCCTGTTGCTGCAAGGTGTAACGAAATGCACCGGCATCGACATGGCCTCCATACAAGGCGAATTTCGCATCGCCCCCGTGAGTGTCCACCAACAACAGTCGGCCGTCAGAAGCGCTCGGTTCATGCCCGGAATCGCCGACGATCAACGTGTGATCTCCGCTCGCCAGTCCGGCGCCCTGCACCACCAGCAAATCATGCTGCTGGCTGGCGATGTCGGTGTTCATCAGGATGTTGCCGCTGCCGGACAGGGCGTTGACCGTGAAGGTTTTGAAGCTGCCATCGGTGCTCGGGACGAACGCCAGGCGGCCACCGTTGAGT
>NZ_QAIU01000229.1:0-14459 GCF_003061205.1 Pseudomonas sp. HMWF006 | reverse complement strand
GACAACGGCCTGTTGCGTCTGCACGAAGGCGAGCAAGTAATGGCCATGTTCGCCGAGAACATGGGCGTCAAGGTGATCCGCGCCAACGCTGAAGACCAGTTCCTCAATAACCTGGCCGGCGAAGCCGACCCGGAGAAGAAGCGCAAGATCATCGGCCGTACCTTCATCGACGTGTTCGATGCCGAATCCTGCAAACTGGACAACATCAAGTACCTGGCTCAGGGCACCATCTACCCGGACGTGATCGAGTCGGCTGGCGCGAAAAGCGGCAAGGCCCACGTGATCAAGTCGCACCACAACGTGGGCGGCCTGCCGGAAGAGATGAACCTGAAACTGGTCGAGCCATTGCGCGAACTGTTCAAGGACGAAGTCCGTCGTCTGGGTCTGGAACTGGGCCTGCCGTACGACATGGTCTACCGTCACCCGTTCCCGGGCCCGGGCCTTGGCGTGCGCATCCTCGGTGAAGTGAAGAAGGAATACGCCGATCTGCTGCGTCGTGCCGACCACATCTTCATCGAAGAACTGCGCAAGGCCGACTGGTACCACAAGGTCAGCCAGGCGTTCGTGGTGTTCCAGCCGGTGAAATCGGTTGGCGTGGTCGGCGATGGCCGTCGTTACGCCTGGGTCGTGGCCCTGCGTGCCGTGGAAACCATCGACTTCATGACCGCACGTTGGGCTCACCTGCCTTACGAACTGCTGGAAACCGTTTCCGGCCGCATCATCAATGAAATCGAAGGCATCTCCCGCGTCACTTACGACGTGTCGAGCAAGCCGCCGGCGACGATTGAGTGGGAATGATCCCGCGCATGCCGTGACGGTGTGAGTGCAGGCAAACAAGAGGCCGCGTGAAGCAATGTTTCACGCGGCCTCTGCGTTTGCGGCGTTCATTTCTAACCGATCAGCCTCAATCGGGAATCCGGCTGCGCAATATCAGCCCGGTATCGGATAGTCGTTCCGACATGTCCCTCAGGCTGGCGAACTCAATGTCATTCACTCGCTGCCATGCAGGTCGGTGGAGGGACACCTTGCCGTCACTCGATCGAGTGATCGGTGTGCGTTGCAGCAAACCCTGTTTGCTGCGGTGGATCAGGGTGTAGCTGTCGCCTGTTTTTTCGAACAGATACATGCCGCGCCTGTATAAGAGATTCTCCAGCGTCTCCTCGTTCCAGTTCACCTCGGGTGCCTGAACTTTCCAGCGCAAATCGGCGCGAAGAAGGTCCGGATTCCCTTGCCTGACGGTAGCCCCGGGCGGGCTGTCGCGTGGTACTTCAATCCCTGGATCGACATCCACACCCAGCTCTTCACCGATGCCGACTTCAGCGATTCGCAGGCCGATTCCGCCCTTCAATTCACTGATACCCATCAGTCCTCGGAAGGTATTGGTGTTGTGAGCATCCGTTACTACGAGCCATTTTCCCGGGCTGTTGAGGTAGGCGTCGCCGGTCATGATGTCGTTTGCCAGGTAGGTGCTCATCATTTGCTCGTCGACGGAGGGCAGCGGTGCTTTCATTTTGTAGCTCGCGGCGCAGTCGATCGCCTGGATCCGAACACCGTTTGCTCGCGCGGCCTGAACCAGTTCCAGCGGGTTGAATCGACCGGCGGGATCGGTGCCCAGGCTGCTCAGGTAAGTGCGTAATTGCGCAGTCATGTTGCCGCTGCTGAAATAGCGGTTCAGTTCAACTTGAGCGAAGTCACTGAGCAGTCCGCGCATGTAGAGGGTTTTTACGTGACGGGCCAGCGCGGGCATGCTTTCAATCAGAAAGCGCAGGCTGGCGATGCGATTCAGGGTTTCACCCACTACCAGCCCTGAAGCACTTTCAAAAATCCTGTCGACAAGATCGGCCAGCGGCATCAGGCGGCTGATTTCGGGTATTGCCGGACGCGCAGGCAGAATGACCCACGGCAGGTTCTTGAAAAAAATTCTGGCTAAACTCTGCAAGAGTTGGCGCTTACCGGATGCGTACAACTCGAACGGATCGTCCATGGCAAAGCCGCCGGCTCCGTCGGGCTGCAACTGGACATGGGCCTCGTCGAGGTTCAACGCCCAGCTTCTTATCGAACTGCGCACCGTTGGATCGATATCGTAGGCGCTGGTCACTGGACGAGGAGGGCGCGATGTCGACGGTTGCGGTTCCTGCGCCGGTTGAGCGGGTACCTCGGGCGGTGCAGGTTCGAAGGTATCGAGTTCGATATCGGGGGCGCATTGCTTGCCCATGCATTGACCTCCACCTCTGAGCCCCAGTGCAGGCATGCGCTCCCAGTCACCTTCGCCATTGAGACGGACTGGCAGGGCGTGGACGAACTGGTTGGGTCGCTCCGGGTCAACGATCGCCCAGTCGCCACTGCCCCGAGAGTTGGTGAAGTAGCGCACATAGTACGGCGTGTCATTCATCAAAATGGCATAGGGCGGATCCGTGTCGAGACGGTAGATTCCGTGGAATTTCCCGGACTCCTCGCCGAGTGCCGTACCGTCGAGCAACTCGTTGCATTGATAACGCTCGGGCACCGCTGGCGGTGGGACGTTCTGCGCCGGAACCAAGACTGTTTCATCGAGATTTGGCCCGGTAATGTCGACATCCTCCGGCACCATGATCTGCATTGGGTTGTCAGCCTCGGTGGCAGGGTTCAAGGCTTCGCTGTACTCGGCCATTTCTGCGGCCTCTGCCGCATCGACCTCGGCGCCCATTTCCAGCATCGGCCCGGTGCCGATCAGCAATGGCAGATTGAGTAACAGGTTGATGCCATTCAGGACCGCATCCAGCACGCCGGCCTTGCGTTCGGCCCTTGTCTTGCCGTTTTGCGCCTGATCGATATTCAGACCCATGCTGGCCACGGTGGCGCCAATCACCGGCAACGCCAGCGGCCAACCGACAGTGGCCATCGGACCGAACACTTTGAGGCCGGCACTCAGATAGCCGATCCACAGTTTTTTGCGCAGATCGCCATTGGACGTCAGTGACAGGTGGGCTTCAGCAAACATCGCCTGACGTGTCGAGTCGCGCAGCCAACTGAATGCATCATCGCTCAGCACCTGATTTGCGCGGTTGATCAACTGATGGTCGGCCCGGCCCCAGGTGCTCACCAATCGGTTCATCAGATCGGACATGTTCTCGTTCATGTGCTGACGATCGGCGAGGGCAAAGTGATCCAGGAAGTTCGCGCAGCGTTTTGCGTCGTTCAGTTGATCCAGTACCCACCAATGCAGGTCCGCTGCCGTTTCCTTGATCACGAACGCCTCGGTTTCACTGGGCAGATAGATAATCTGGCGACCGGAGGGGTCGACGATGCGCAGCAATTGCGTGGCGACATGCCCGTCGACGTCGAAGGCGCATACGTCGCCCGTTGGCGTGTGGCTCGCTTGCAGCATGCTCAGGCTCACCGGCCAACTGACGGGCCCCACCACTGAGCCCGTCAGCCATTGGAAGTCAGTGCCGCTGAGCTGCCCAAGGTCCAGCGCCTGCACCGCACGGCTGAGGAAATTGCACTTGGCCAAGGTGCGAAAATCCTCGCTGTGGCTGTTCCAGAAGTCCGTCAGGGTGGTGCTGTAGTTGCCACTGAAGTCGAGGTTCCAGAACGCGTTCAAGACCTCGTTGCCATGCAGGCACACCTGGTTTTTTTCGTCGAAGTTCTCGCCCTGCGGACCTTCGGTGTAGAAGCCGCCGTATAGATCGAGCAGGTCGGCGTTGTCCTGGTCGGTGGCGCGGAAACGATGAATGACCAACTGTGTCAGGGTCAGCGATTCGTAGGGTTTTTCGCGGATGTGCTCCCAGCCGGTAAACGAGCGGGTGCTGCTCTGGGCCGTCTTGAAGCGATGGAAATAAACCTGATCCGGATCGAGGCTCAACAAGCCTTTTGCTTCCAGCAGATTACGCGCGGCTTCATGGGCGGCGTCCTGCAGGCCGGGGCAGTTCTGCACGACGGTATAGGCGATTCGCTGTAGCGCCGCTTTGTCTGCCGCGTTCGGTAGAGGGCTTTGTTGGGTGGCGTACATGCTTTCTCCATCCTTGAGAATTGAGGGCCGAGCATGGCCGACTCGCTCAAGGGGAGTGCACTACATATGTACCGCACATGATCGTTCGAAAGATGTCGGGGGTCAGCGCCGTGCCACGTCGGAAAAGTAGAACTTGTCGAGGGTGTGCCGCGATTCGGTGTACTCGAACTGACGGCCGTCCTGGAGGAAGGTCTGGTTGCTGACCACGATCACATGGCTCTGGCCGTCGAGGTCCAGGTGCAGTTGATCGTCCTTGCTGCGCGGCACCGCTTCGATGGTGCGTTGGGCGTAGGCAATTTGTAACTGCAGGGTCTGTTCGATATGGGCGTAGATCGATTGCTCGGCAATATCGAGGGACAGGCCGGGAATCACTTCGCTGACAAAGTGGTTGATGTCGAGAATTACGCGTTTGCCGTCGATCCGCCGCACACGCTTGATCCGGGTGATGAGACTGCCGGGTTCGGCATGGATGTGTTCGAGCAGGGCGCCCTCGAGCGGGATCTGGCTCAGCTCGACCACTTCGGTGCTGACATCATTGCCCAGGCGCGGGTAGGTCTCCTGGAAACTGACGATGCCGCCGAGCTGAAACTCGATCGGGTCGGTCGACAGCACAAAGGTGCCCTTGCCATGGATTTTCTGCGCAAAGCCGCGTTCCTGAAGCAGTTCAATCGCCTTGCGCACCGTGCCTCGACTGGCCTGATAGCTGTCCATCAGTTCGGTTTCGGATGGCAGGCGGGCTCCGCGCTGCAGGCGCTCAGTGGTGATGTTGGCCAGCAGATCGCTATAGATCTGGTTGTATTTGCTCATGGGGAGGCTCGGTGCCGGCTGTGCTCAAAGCTTCGAACCTTAAGGCCAGGGTAGGGCTTTGTCCATGTGGGCGATGGAAATCACCTTAAGGTCGGGTAGGAAAATTCGCCTTCGGTCTGGCGGGAATATACACAAACAAACTCGTCTGTACGAGTTGTTGCATTAACTCGTACAGACGAGTATTTTTCGCTTCGGCGTGCTGCCAATAACAACAATCCATAGCGGAAGAATTAGCATGAGCCACGACTATCCGAACATCGCCCGGCAATTGCTGCAAAGCCTCGGCGGCAGCGACAACCTCGAGCAGGCCGCCCATTGCGTCACGCGGTTGCGGCTGGCCCTTAAGGATCCGAGCCTGGTCGACAGTGCCAGGCTCAACCAGATCGACCTGGTCAAAGGCTCGTTCTTCACGGGGGGCCTGTATCAGGTGGTGATCGGTCCGGGCGAAGTGGAAAAGGTCTATGCCGAACTGCGTCGCCAGACCGGTCTCGCGGCGTCGACCATCGCTGACGTCAAACAGAAAAGCGCCGAAAAGATCAACACCATGCAGCGTCTGGTGCGGGTGTTTTCCGACGTGTTCATGCCGATCCTCCCGGCGCTGATCATTGCCGGCCTGCTGATGGGCATCAACAATCTGCTCGGTGCCAAAGGCATGTTCATCGACGGGCAGACCCTGCTCGATGCCTACCCGAACCTCGACGGGCTGTGGAGCCTGATCAATCTGATGGCCAACACCTCGTTCGTGTTTCTGCCGGCGCTGGTGGGCTGGTCGGCGGCCAAACGCTTTGGCGGCAGCGAGATCCTCGGCATCGTGCTCGGTCTGATGCTGGTGCATCCTGACCTGCTCAACGCCTGGAACTATGGCAAGGCCGTCGCCGGGCTGGACGGGCAGCATCTGCCGTACTTCGACATTCTCGGGCTGTTTCAGGTGGAGAAGGTCGGTTATCAGGGGCAGATCCTGCCGATTCTGCTGGCCGCCTACGTGATGAGTGTCATCGAAAAGTGGCTGCGCGCGCGCGTGCCCAACGCCATTCAATTGCTCGTTGTACCCATCACCACCATTGTCGTCACAGGCGTGCTAGCGCTGGCAGTGATCGGCCCGGTGACCCGCCACCTCGGCATCTTCATCACCGAAGGGCTGGTCATGCTGTTTGATCTGGCGCCGATGGTGGGTGGCGCGATTTTCGGTGTGCTGTATGCCCCGCTGGTAATCACCGGCATGCACCACATGTTTCTCGCGGTCGACCTGCAATTGATCTCGACCCAGGGTGGCACCTTTATCTGGCCGATGATCGTCATGTCCAACCTCGCTCAGGGCAGTGCCGCCCTGGCGGTGTTCTGGATGACCCGTAATGCACGGGACAAGAGCATGGCGTCGACATCGGCGATTTCCGCCTACTTCGGCATCACCGAGCCGGCGATGTTCGGCGTCAACCTGCGTTACAAGTTTCCGTTCTACGCCGCGCTGACCGGTTCGGCGCTGGGCTGCGTGTTCCTGTCGCTGAACAAGGTTCAGGCCTCGGCCATCGGCGTTGGTGGTCTACCGGGGTTCATCTCGATCATTCCGCAGTACATCCCGATGTTTGTGCTGGGAATGCTGATTGCCATGCTCGTGCCGTTTGTTCTGACCTGTGCATTGAGCATGAAGATTGTCAGGCCCGGTTATCGGGTTGCCTGATCAAGTGCTTTCGCGAGCAAGTTCGCTCCCACAGTCGATCGCTTTTCAACGTGGGCGCGAGCTGCACGGACTTATTGAAGGAGTTGTGCCATGCAAGACTGGCAGCGTTCGGTGATCTATCAGGTCTATCCGAAGAGTTTTCATAGCCACGCCGGCAACCCGACGGGGGACCTGCTCGGTATCGTCGCCAAGCTCGACTACCTGCAGTGGCTGGGTGTCGACTGCTTGTGGATCACGCCATTCCTGCGTTCGCCGCAACGCGATAACGGCTATGACATCAGCGATTACTACGCCATCGACCCGAGCTACGGCAGCATGGCCGACTGCGAATTGCTGATCGCCGAGGCGGGCAAGCGCGGGATCAGGCTGATGCTCGACATCGTGGTCAATCACACCTCGATCGAGCACGTGTGGTTTCAACAGGCGCGCAGCAGCCTCGACAACCCTTACCGTGATTTCTACATCTGGCGAGATCAGCCGAACAACTGGGAATCCAAGTTCGGCGGTTCCGCCTGGGAGTACGAAGCCCAGACCGGTCAGTACTACCTGCACCTGTTCGACCACACCCAGGCCGACCTGAATTGGGACAACCCCAAGGTCCGCGCTGAAGTGTTCAGGATGATGCAGTTCTGGCGGGACAAGGGCGTGGGCGGTTTTCGTCTGGATGTGATCAATCTGATCTCCAAGCCCGCGGACTTTCCCGAAGACGCCAGCGATGGCCGATGCTTCTATACCGACGGGCCGAATGTCCACGAATACTTGCAGCAGATGCACCGCGAGGTTTTCGAAGGGCACGACCTTATCAATGTCGGCGAGATGTCATCGACCAGCCTCGAACACTGCATTCGTTATTCCAATCCGCAGTCGAAAGAACTGTCGATGACCTTCAACTTTCACCACCTGAAAGTCGATTATCCGAACCGGCAGAAGTGGGTGTGCGCCGACTTCGATTTCCTCCAGCTCAAGAGCATCCTGTCCGACTGGCAGATCGGCATGCAGGTCGGCGGCGGCTGGAATGCGCTGTTCTGGTGTAACCATGATCAACCGCGCGTGGTCTCGCGCTTCGGCAATGACGGCGAGTACCGCGAACTCTCGGCAAAGATGCTCGGCACCGCGCTGCACTTTCTGCAGGGCACGCCGTTCGTGTATCAGGGCGAAGAGTTGGGCATGACCAATCCGGGGTTCGAGTCGATCGAGCATTATCGTGATGTCGAGACGCTGAACATCTTTCGCCTGCGGCGCGAGGCCGGCAGCAGCGATGCCGACAACATGGCGGCGATCATGCAGAAATCCCGTGATAACGGGCGCACGCCGATGCACTGGGACGCCGGGCCGAACGCCGGTTTCAGCAGTGTCGAGCCGTGGATCGGAGTGCCGGCCAATGCCGCGCAGATCAACGTCGCCAAGCAGCTCGATGACCCCGACTCGGTACTGCATCACTACCGCAATCTGATCGCACTGCGCCGCCGCGAATCGCTGATTACCGAAGGGGTGTACCGACAATTACTGCCCGAACATCCGCAAGTCTGGGCGTATGTGCGTGAAGGCAGCGCCGAGCGTTTGTTGGTGGTGAACAACTTCTACGGGACAACCTGTGAAGTGGAGTTGCCGACGACAGTCATCAGCGAGTCAATGAGCCAGCGCCTGTTGATCAGCAATTATCCGGACGGCCCGTTGCGCAAGCGGCAGGTGGTTTTGCGACCTTACGAGTCCTTCGTCCTGCACCTGATTGATCCCTGACATTTAACTGGAAAAACCAGCTTTCAAAAAACACGCAGAGCACTGCGCGGGGGATTTTTGCGCGCCGAATTCATGCAACCAGACAATAAAAACAATGGGGTGGCTTATGAAAACAACAATAAATCGCAGCCTTGCAGTGGCAGGTTTTTGCCTGGCCTTACCGTCAGTTTCAGAGGCGCTGGAGTTTGGCGGCTACTTGCGCAGCGGTGTCGGCACGTCGGTCAACAGCAGCGGTCAGTCGTGCTTCCAGTTACCGGGCGCGCAGACCAAATATCGCTTGGGTAACGAGTGCGAGCAGTACGGCGAGCTGGAGTTGCGCCAGGACCTGTACACCCTCGACGACGGTTCGATACTGAGTGTCGACGGCATGGCCTCGCTGTACAACCGCTACGACCGCAGCCCCACCTTCAAGGACGACAACGGTTCGATCCGCTTGCCACAGGCTTATGCACAGTGGTCGGCGATGCCCGCACTCAACGGTGGTTCATTGTGGGCCGGGCGCCGTTACTACAAACGCAATGACATCCATATTTCCGACTTCTACTACTGGAACCAGAGCGCCACGGGCGGTGGGGTCGAGGACGTGTTGATCGGCGACCTTAAATACAGCTACGCCTTTTCGCGCAAGGACAACCTGTACCAGAAGGACTACATCAATCGGCACGACTTCAACGTCGCCGGGTTCAAGACCAACCCGGGCGGTGAGCTGGAGTTCGGCTTGAGCTATATCGACAAACCCGACAGCCGCGATGCCCATCGGGGCTGGGCGATCACCACGCAACATGTGCAGACGGGTTTTCTCGGCGGCAAGAACAAACTGGCGCTGCAATACGGCGAAGGGCCGGGCACCGGGCTGGGCTATACCGGCAACGTCAAACTGGACGACAGCAACAAGAGTTACCGGATCGTCGAGTTTTTCGACTGGCAGGTGACACCGCGCTTCGGTGGCCAGGTCGAGGCGGTGTACCAGAAAGACATGCGCCCGGACGGTGCCGATCAGAACTGGATCTCTCTAGGTGTGCGTCCCACCTATGCGCTCAGCGACCACTTCAAACTGGTGACCGAACTGGGCCACGATCAAGTCGAAGCCCAGGGCGGCACGCGCAAGCTGAGCAAGTTCACGTTTGCCCCGACCTGGTCACCCAAGGGCCCTGAGTTCTGGGCGCGTCCAGAGGTGCGCCTGTATTACACGTACGCTACCTGGAACGAGGCGGCCAAACGGGCGGCCAACGAACTGGCCAAAGGCTCGGCACTGTCTGATACCGGCGCCTTCGGCAGTGCTCGCCACGGTGCGAATGTCGGATTGCAGGTCGAATACTGGTGGAAATAAGCGATGCTGGTGGAGCGTCGCGCTCCATGAGCACTTCAAAGCATAAAACTGCAGGTGACGTCATGGCCACACCCCAACAATTGCAACTGCTGGCTCCTTTGTCCGGTGTCCTGATGGCGCTGGAGCAGGTCCCCGATCCGGTGTTTTCCGGGCGCGTGATCGGTGACGGCCTGTGCATCGACCCGACCTCGTCGACCCTGTGCGCGCCCATGGCCGGGGTCATCAGTAATGTGCAGGTCAGCGGACACGCCGTGAGCATCACCGACGACCATGGCGTGCAGGTCTTGATGCACATCGGCCTGGATACGGTGAACCTCGCCGGGCAAGGCTTCACCCGTCTGGTTGAAGAGGGCCAACGGGTCACCGCGGGGCAGGCGCTGATCGAGTTCGACGCCGATTACATTGCCCGACATGCGCGCAGCCTGATGACATTGATGCTGGTGGTCAGCGGGGAGCCGTTCACTTGGCTGGTCGCGTCGAGCGGACGGGTCGAAACCGGTCAGCCGTTGCTTGGGCTTGTCAGCGGACAGACGATCAGCGAAGAGCCAGGCGCAGCAGAAACGCCGGCGGTGTTTTCACAGCAGTTGAAACTACCCAACGCCAATGGCCTGCACGCGCGCCCGGCAGCGGTGTTCGCGCAAGCGGCAAAGGGCTTCGCGGCAAAGATTTACCTGCACAAACAGCAGGCTCGGGCCAACGCCAAATCCCTGGTGGCGATCATGGCGTTGCAGACCGCTTTCGGCGACAGCGTGCAGGTCAGTGCGGTGGGCGAAGATGCTGACGCCGCCATTGATGCGCTGACTCGATTACTGGTTGAGGGCTGCGGTGAAACGGTGACAGCAGTGGCATCTGTCGAGGTGGTTGAAAGCGAGGTTCTGACCCTTCTGCGTGGCGTCTGCGCGTCACCCGGTTCGGCATTGGGCCAAGTGGTGCAGATCAGCGAGCCGGTCTTCGACGTCAGCGAGTTCGGCGGCGGAGCAGGCATCGAGCGTGCGGCCCTCGCCACTGCCCTGGTCGAAGCGGATCTGGCCTTGCAGCATTTGCGCGACAGCGCCGCTGGCGAGGCCGAAGCCGAGATCTTCAAGGCGCATCAGGAACTGCTCGAAGATCCGGGACTGCTCGACCAGGCCCAGGCGCTGATCAGTGAGGGCAAAAGCGCGGCGTTCGCCTGGCGCGCAGCCACTGAAGAAACCGCAGCGATGTTTCGCCAGTTGGGCAGTGCGCTGCTGGCCGAACGGGCAGCGGATCTGACCGATGTCGGGCGCCGGGTGCTCAAGTTGCTGCTGGGGATTGCCGAGCAGGCGCTGGCGTTGCCGCAAGACAGTATTCTGATCGCCGATCAGCTAACCCCGTCGCAGACCGCTGGCATCGATACCAGCAAAGTACTGGGGTTCGCTACGGTCGGCGGCGGCGCGACCAGCCACGTGGCGATTCTCGCTCGCGCCTGTGGTCTGCCGTCGATCTGCGGGGTGCCGGTGCAAATGCTCGCACTGTGCAACGGCACCCCGGTATTGCTTGACGCCGACAAGGGCGAATTGCATGTGCATCCCGATCCTGCGGCCGTCAGCCAATGGCAGGCGCGGCACGCGCAACAGCGTCACCGCCATGAACATGAGCTGGCCAATGCAACGCTCGCGGCACGGACCCGTGACGGGCATCACATCGAGGTGTCGGCCAACGTCGCCTCATTGTCTGAGACCGAGCAGGCAATGGCCCTGGGCGGTGCGGGCGTCGGCCTGCTGCGTTCGGAATTTCTCTATCTGGGCCGCAATCACGCACCGAGCCATGACGAACAGGTCGCCACCTACAGCGCCATCGCTCGCTGTGTCGGACCTGCGCGCAATCTGGTGGTGCGCACCCTCGATGTCGGTGGCGACAAACCGCTGGCCTACGTGCCCATGGACAGCGAAACCAATCCGTTCCTCGGCGTGCGCGGTATTCGTTTGTGCCTGGAGCGCCCGCAGTTATTGCGTGAGCAGTTCCGGGCCATGCTCGGCTGTTGCGATCTGACGCATTTGCACATCATGTTGCCGATGGTCACGCAACTGTCGGAACTGCGTCTGGCGCGGCAGATGCTCGACGAGGAAACTCTCGCGCTGGGGCTAACGCAACGGCCGAAACTGGGGATCATGATCGAAGTGCCGGCAGCGGCACTGATGGCGGACCGGTTTGCGCCTCTGGTGGATTTCTTCTCGATCGGCACCAATGACCTGACGCAATACACCCTGGCGATGGATCGCGATCACCCGCGCCTGGCCAGTCAGGCCGACAGTTTTCATCCCTCGGTACTGCGCTTGATCGCCATGACCGTGAAGGCCGCGCACGCCCATGGCAAATGGGTCGGCGTGTGCGGGGCGATGGCCTCGGAGCGTCTGGCGGTGCCGTTGTTGCTGGGGTTGGGGGTGGATGAGCTGTCGGTGAGCGTGCCGATGATTGCGCCGGTCAAGGCGACGGTGCGCGAGCTGCAGTTGGCCGAATGTCAGATCATCGCCCAACAAGTGCTCGGTCTGGAAAGTGCCGGGCAGGTGCGCGAGGCGCTGCAGCTGTTTCACGAGGCAACCGTCGATACTTTGCGGGTTCTGGAGAACTGAAGATGTTGGATAAATTGCAGAAGGCATTCTGGAAGGCCCTGACCCCGGATCTGGTCGTGGACACGCCCGAAGCACCGGCCGAGCCGAGCGAAGGATTAAGCGCCGCCATCGTCGCGGCACTGGGCGGTGTGGATAACCTCCAGTCGCAGCAACCACTGGCGTTGACGCGGGTGCGGGTTGTATTGCGTGACGTGTCGGGCATTGATCAACAGGCTTTGAGCGCTGCCGGGGTCGCGGGCGTGATGCCCTTGGCGGACGGTGTGGTGCATCTGATTACCGGGCTGCGACCTTAAGCCGGTCAGGGGCGTGCGGCCTCAGGTCGCCCTTACTGTTTCTCATCCGCAGGTGTATCGTATTCGCCTTTTACGGGCCTGCCGGGTCCGATGCTGATACGTGAGGTAGTTGAGTTCATGTCCTTTACCCGTCGCCAAATCCTCGGTGGCCTGGCCGGTCTTGTTGTCGTTGGTGTCGGAGCGGGGGGCGCGTCGCGTTATTGGCTGGGCAAAATGGCTGACGCTGAAGCGGGCCATGACTACGAGTTGATTGCCGCGCCCTTGGACGTTGAGTTGGTGCCGGGGCACAAGACCGAGGCCTGGGCGTTCGGCCCGTCGGCACCGGGCACCGAGTTGCGCGTGCGTCAGGGCGAATGGCTGCGGGTACGGTTCATCAACCATCTGCCGGTGGCGACCACCATCCACTGGCACGGCATCCGCCTGCCGCTGGAAATGGACGGCGTGCCATACGTCTCGCAACTGCCGGTACTGCCGGGCGAATACTTCGACTACAAATTCCGCGTGCCGGACGCCGGCAGCTACTGGTATCACCCGCACGTCAGCAGCAGCGAAGAACTTGGCCGGGGATTGGTCGGACCGCTGATCATCGAAGAGCGCGAGCCGACCGGTTTCAAATACGAAAAGACCTTGAGCCTGAAGAACTGGCACGTCGACGACGAAGGCAATTTCGTCGAGTTCAGCATTCCCCGTGAAGCGGCCCGTGGCGGCACGGCAGGGCGGCTGTCGACGATCAATGGCGTGCCGTTGCCGGTGATCGAATTGCCGGCCGGGCAGATCACGCGTGTGCGCCTGCTCAATCTTGATAACACCCTGACTTATCGCATCAACATTCCCGGCGTCGAAGCGCAGATCTACGCGCTGGACGGCAACCCGGTCGAGCCACGGCCGCTGGGCAAGGAATACTGGCTCGGCCCCGGCATGCGCATTTGCCTGGCGATCAAGGCTCCGGCGGCCGGTGAAGAGTTGTCGCTGCGTAACGGCCCGGTGCGTCTGGGTACTCTGCGTTCGGTGGCCAACAACGATGCGCCGACCGAGTGGCCGAAGGCCTTGCCGGCCAACCCGGTGGCCGAGCCGGACCTGGCCAATGCCGAGAAACTCAACTTCAATTTCGAATGGGTCGGGTCGGTGTCGGTCAACGTCGACAACGGCAAGCCGCCGAGCCTGTGGCAGATCAACGGCAAGGCCTGGGACATCACCGACAAGACCTGCGCCGACCGGCCGATTGCCAACCTGAAACTCGGTCAGAGCTACATTTTCGAATTGAAAAACATGACCCAGTACCAGCACCCGATTCACCTGCACGGCATGAGTTTCAAGGTGATCGCCTCGAACCGGCACAAGATCATCCCGTACTTCACCGACACTTATCTGCTGGGCAAAAACGAGCGCGCGCAGGTGGCGCTGGTGGCCGATAATCCTGGGGTGTGGATGTTCCATTGCCATGTGATCGACCACATGGAAACCGGCCTGATGGCCGCCATCGAGGTGAAGTGATGCGCCAGATTCGCCCCGCCGCGATCATTGACCGCAGCCGTGACCGCGACTTCATGCGCGAAGCCCTGGACCTCGCCGCCCAAGGTGCAGCGCTCGGCGAAGTGCCAGTGGGCGCGGTGCTGGTGCAGGACGGTGAGATCATCGGTCGCGGTTTCAATTGCCCCATCACCACCAGCGACCCCAGTGCCCACGCGGAAATGGTCGCGATCCGCGCCGCCGCCCAAGCGGTGGACAACTATCGCCTGCCGGGCAGCACGCTGTATGTGACGCTGGAGCCGTGCAGCATGTGCGCCGGGCTGATCGTGCATTCGCGCGTGGCCCGGGTGGTGTATGGCGCATTGGAACCGAAAGCGGGGATTGTGCAGAGTCAGGGACAGTTTTTCACCCAGGGCTTTTTGAATCACCGGGTGTTGTATGAAGGCGGGGTGTTGGCGGAGGAGTGTGGCGCGGTGCTGACCGAATTCTTCCGCGCACGCCGGGCAAAAAGCCCCTCACCCTAACCCTCTCCCGGAGGGAGAGGGGACTGACCGAGGTG
>NZ_QAIU01000228.1:534-4676 GCF_003061205.1 Pseudomonas sp. HMWF006 | reverse complement strand
TCTTCCAGTTTGGTGGTGTAGTAGTGCTCTTGAGTACCTTGAGCCGAAGTGCGGTACCACTGGATAACGATTTCGCTCATGCGCTCGCCGGAAGTCAGCGCCGCTTGCAGCAGAGGCGAAGCCTTGTCGTAGACCTTGGTGATAACCACTGGCTTGTGCACGCGCTGACCGGTTGGTTGGCCGGACTGTGGGTCACGCGGGATGATCACGTCGTGGCTGAAAGCCTGAACCATGACCTGGTCTTCATGACCTTCCTGGTAGGTGTTGCCAACGGAGTCGGCGGTGAATGCGCCGGCAGTGATCAGGCCTTGTTTTTCGCCGGTAACCGACATGTACGCTGGTGTTGCCATGGGGTGTGCTCCTTGCTGAATCATTGGGTGCGCCCATAGGTGATATCACCCAAGGGGCGGCCAATGGCCATCAATTAGCATGCCAACTTTTTCATACCCTTATAAACCGTGGCTTGCGAGCGTTTTCCTCGCGGATGCTGGGATAAATCCGCAAAAAATAAAGGAAAAGTGCGCAAGAAGTTGCGCAGTGATGTGCAAGAAGTTGCGCACTTGGCTGCAGGCCACAATCTACTTGGGCTGTAGCGATTTATCGAGCCCAATATGCGAAGCAAGTGCGCAAGAAGTTGCGCACTTTTAAAAAAGGCCGCCCCAACACATCAACGGCTGAAATTTTGATGGTGCCAGGTCATGACTGCATTTCAAGTTGGCCAAACATCAGAAGCACTCCTTTCCACAAACCATAACTAAACCTAAGCTAGGGATACCCTCAGCACTCGCTCAATAGGACGCCAAAATCGTCGCAGGACACTTGAGACGCCTCGTTGAGCCGTTGACGTAGCGCAGCAGTCAGCTGTCGTTCCACTTCCCACGGGTCCGATAGCGCGGCGAGTGGTGGCGCCAACTGCGGCGAGAGGCTCATCAACGAGTGATTGAGCGAACGTGCTGTTTCAAAAGCGGCTTTCTGCACAAAGCTGATTTCCACCAGTTCGCCTTGTGCCTTACGGAACTCCATCTCCGCCATCCGCGCCAGGTAATGCTCGCGATGCACTCTTGCTTTCTGAAAGTCAGGAGTCTGTCCTTGCGCAGGATCAGCGGATGGCGGCGCAGCCATGTTAGTCGACTCGGATTTGGCTGCGACGTGCCTGTATACATCACGCTGAAGCCGATCCTGTTGGTGGCGAGCAGCGACGGCAGCCTTGCTCGGGTCGGCGGTTTCGCGGATCAATGCTTCGGTGACCAGCACGTCGACTTGCTTGCCATTGGGCGACAGCACCAGTCGACCGTTCTCCTTGAGCCAGGAGATATAACTCGGTGACCGGCCGATGTGCGCGGCGCAGGCGCTCTTGGACAGGTACGTGACTGCGGTCATAAGCCCTCCTTTTCAGCGGCTTTTCAATGAATCCTTTCAAGATTTCAGTGGATTGAAATTTCAGTAAGCTGGCGGGTCTCCCACTAACGCGATCCCGCGGGTTTCCGACCCCGTGCCCTTTGAAAGTCCCCAGGGTCCCCGGCGGTTTTCTGCCCGGTCCGGCTGTCGAGCCGGCATCCGAGTGCCATGCCCTGCCCCCACTCCCTTGGAAAGACGGACATCCCTGCAAAGGTTTCAGCTAGAAAGATTCCGCGAGTTCGATAACCCGTGTAGGGGGCAGGCCTCGGGGAGGACCCGTAAAAAGCGGCGCCCTACCCGGCCAGCCCGGCTCATGCCTTCGGCTCAGCTTCGCTCAGGTCCAGCCGCTTGGCGACCCAGCGTTCGTACAAGCCGATTGCGACATCCGCGCCGGCCATCGCGGTCAGGCAACCCAAGGCGCCCGCTGTCCAAATCGACAGGCCCGCGCCGAACAGCAACATCATCGCTGACACGCCGCACACGATACAGACACCGGAGCGAAGTGCGAGGCGGCGCAGTAAGGCCCACCCCCGTGCTCCATCCTTGAGCATGATGATCAGCCCTTGAGAGACGCTTTAGACCTCTTCTATCTAACAGATCAGAGGGTCGCAGACACATTGAAGATGGATGAGCGAGACATAAAAGAAGGAAAGCTCTCCGTTCAGCAAGGCAAGACTGGGGCTAAACGAAGGATCGAGATCATTGGTGAGCTCAAAGTCGTAATCGATCGAATCATGGCACGAAAGGCTGGACAGAAAATCAGATCAACGCGTCTCGTAGTAATCGACTCTGGGCAGCCGATGACAACCAGCATGCTCAGAAAACGGTTCGATGACGCCAGGGAAGCAGCCGGGATTCCAAAAGCAGAATTTCAGATGCGCGACCTACGAGCAAAAGCGGCCACGGATAAAGAGGAGTCAACAGGGAGCATCAGAGAAGCTCGGGACCAACTTGGACACACCACCGTAGGGATGACAGAACAGTACATCCGTATGCGAAAGGGTATGAAGGTCACCCCTACGAGGTGACTAACGGTCACGAATTGCGGAAAAGATTTTTTGATTGCGGAAAAAAGAACTAAGGGCTTGCATGAGGTATGTCATGCAAGCCCTTGATATTCATGGTGCCCGAAGCCGGAATCGAACCGGCACGCCCTTACGAGCGGGGGATTTTAAGTCCCATGCGTCTACCAGTTTCGCCATTCGGGCGGTAGCGCGGTGTTGCTCTCTCCTACTTCGCAGTGGCAATCCTGACAGAGTGCACATGCAAGCAGCAGAGCGGGAAATATATACATCACTTCCCGGTGAAGCAAGTTCGCAATGGCCGTTTTCAAGACTAAATCTTGCTGCGCACTGCAAATAAAAAAGCTCCGTAAATCATGGATCTACGGAGCTTGTTTATAGTGGAGGCCGAGGTCGGAATCGAACCGGCGTAGGTGGATTTGCAATCCACTGCATAACCATTTTGCTACTCGGCCTCAAAGCATTTGCTGTCAGTAGCACAACAACAAACACGTACAAATTGGAGCGGGAAACGAGACTCGAACTCGCGACCCCGACCTTGGCAAGGTCGTGCTCTACCAACTGAGCTATTCCCGCTTGGTGATGCGCATTCTATAGAATTAAGAAGCTCCGTCAACCCCTTGATTCAAAAAACTTTTATTTCTTTTCGACGTCGGTCTTCAGATGCGGCCAGGCGGCGCGAAGGTATTGAACCATCGACCACAACGTCAGGCCCGCCGATACCATCAGCAAGGCGTAACCCAGAACAACCCAGAAGCTGAAGTCCTTCGGGTTGGCCAGCAGGATGACCAGCGCAAGCATCTGTGCTGCGGTTTTCCATTTACCGAGATTGGAGACTGCAACATGGGCACGAGCGCCGAGTTCCGCCATCCATTCGCGCAATGCCGAAACGACGATTTCGCGACCGATGATGACGGCAGCCGGCAGTGTAAGCCAGAAGTTACCGTGTTCTTGCACTAACAACACCAGCGCCACGGCAACCATGAGCTTGTCGGCCACCGGATCCAGGAACGCGCCAAACGGCGTGCTTTGTTCCAGTCGACGAGCCAGGTAACCATCCAGCCAATCCGTTGCAGCGGCAAAGGCGAACACCGAAGCGGAGGCCATATAGCTCCACTGGTAAGGCAAATAGAACAGCAATATGAAGATCGGGATGAGCAGGACGCGTAGAACGGTAATCAGATTAGGGATATTCATCGGCACAACTGGCTACGAGGTGAGGGGGCATTCTACTCGCTATGCAGGTTTGCATAAATCGACTCTGCGAGCTTTTTACTGATCCCCGGGGCTTTGGCGATCTCTTCGATGCTTGCACGAGACAGCTCCTGCAATCCACCAAAATGTTTCAACAAGTCGCGACGACGGGTTGGCCCGACGCCCGCAACGCCTTCCAGCGTTGACGTTCGGCGGGTTTTGCCACGACGTGCACGGTGGCCGGTAATCGCGAAACGGTGGGCTTCGTCGCGAATCTGCTGGATCAGGTGCAGCGCTGGCGAGTCACCACGCAACGTGAACTCGTGCGCCGCATCATTCAGATACAACGTTTCGAAACCAGCCTTGCGCGTGGCGCCCTTGGCAACCCCGAGAAGGATGAGATCCGGCACTGCCAGTTCGTTGAGCACATCGCGGGCCATCGACAGCTGCCCCTTGCCACCGTCCACCAACAGGATGTCCGGCAACTTACCCTCGCCTTCCTTCAGCTTGCTGAACCGGCGCGTCAGT
>NZ_QAIU01000228.1:0-501 GCF_003061205.1 Pseudomonas sp. HMWF006 | reverse complement strand
CCCCCGCCGTGACACCTTCGATGTTGTAGCGGCGGTAATCCGACTTGATCGCGCCTTCCGGGCCGAAGACCACGCAAGAAGCGACCGTCGCCTCACCGCTGGAATGGCTGATGTCATAGCATTCCAGCCGCTGCGGCGGCTCATCCAGATTCAACACTTCAGCCAGGGCTTCGAAGCGCGCGGCAGTGTGCTGACGATTGGCCAGTCGCGCACCCAGCGCCTGCTCGGCATTGGTGACGGCCAGTTGCTGCCAACGCGCTCGCGTACCGCGAACCCGATGACTGATGGCCAACTCCCGGCCACGCAACTCATGAATGGCTTCGATCAATGTCGGAAAGTCTTCGTGCACGACGTTGACGATCAGTTCGCTGGGCAAGTCGCGTTCGGGACTGCTGATGAAATACTGCCCCAGGAACGCCGCCATGACTTCGGAAACGTCTTCTTCGATCCCGACCTGAGGGAAGAAATTCTTGCTGCCC
This sequence comes from Pseudomonas sp. HMWF006, assembly GCF_003061205.1. Lineage (NCBI taxonomy): Bacteria > Pseudomonadati > Pseudomonadota > Gammaproteobacteria > Pseudomonadales > Pseudomonadaceae > Pseudomonas > Pseudomonas sp. HMWF006. The sequence goes on along the minus strand of NZ_QAIU01000228.1, from coordinate 22 downwards.
AATACACGCCCGCCACGAACAC